>NZ_JBRCWE010000017.1:15000-16818 GCF_053497555.1 Raineya sp.
CGGCAGGTTGAAGACCTGTCATCTCCTTGTTAGGAGAGGCGAACGCAGGGAACTGAAACATCTAAGTACCTGTAGGAGAAGAAAACAAAAGTGATTCCGTGAGTAGTGGCGAGCGAAAGCGGAGGAGCCCAAACCGAAGTTGTTTCGGCAGCTTCGGGGTAGTAGGACAGCCACAAGGCGAAGCTAGCGAATTGAAGTGAGTTGGGAAACTCTACCGGAGAGGGTGAAAGTCCCGTAAATGGAGCGAAGCTGAGCTGGGCTGCATCCTGAGTAGGGCGGGGTTGGAGACGCCCCGTTTGAAACAGCCAGCACCATCTGGTAAGGCTAAATACTCCCAAGAGACCGATAGTGAAGAAGTACCGTGAGGGAAAGGTGAAAAGTACCCCGAACAGGGGGGTGAAAAGAACCTGAAACCATACGCTTACAAGCGGTCGGAGGGGCAATTGCCCTGACGGCGTGCCTTTTGCATAATGAGCCTACGAGTTACCTTTCTTGGCAAGGTTAAGTACTTGAAGTACGAAGCCGAAGCGAAAGCGAGTCTGAATAGGGCGTGAAGTCAGGGGAGGTAGACGCGAAACCTAGTGATCTACCCTTGGTCAGGATGAAGGTCTGGTAAAGCAGGCTGGAGGTCCGAACTAGTAGACGTTGAAAAGTCTTTGGATGAACTGAGGGTAGGGGTGAAAGGCTAATCAAACTGGGAAATAGCTCGTACTCTCCGAAATGCCTTTAGGGGCAGCGTCAAATTAGTCTTGCTGAGGTAGAGCTACCAATAGGACTAGGGGGCTTCACCGCCTACCAAATCCTGATGAACTCCGAATGCGGCAAGATGATGTTTGGCAGTGAGGGCTTGGGTGCTAAGGTCCGAGTCCGAGAGGGAAAGAACCCAGAGCATCGGCTAAGGTCTCAAAGTGTGAGTTAAGTTGAACAAAGGCGGTCTGACTGCCTTGACAGCCAGGAGGTTAGCTTGGAAGCAGCTATTCCTTTAAAGAGTGCGTAACAGCTCACTGGTCGAGCGGTTGGGCATCTATAATAAACGGGCATCAAACTCACCACCGAAGCTGTGCCATAGAGATATGGGTAGGAGAGCATTCTGCTGGCGGCGAAGGCGAGCTGTGAGGCTTGTTGGAGTTAGTAGAAAAGCAAATGTAGGCATAAGTAACGATAATCAGAGTGAAAAACTTTGACACCGAAAGACTAAGGTTTCCTGTGGCAACGTTCATCGTCCCAGGGTTAGTCGGGAGCTAAGGGGAAGCCGAAAGGCGTACCTGATGCACAGCAGGTTAATATTCCTGCACTTGCAGTAGTGCGAAGCGATGACGGAGTGGTGTAGTCCTTACGTACTGACGGAAAAGTGCGTAGAGTGGAGCCTTCGGGTGAAGCGAAAGGGTGTAACTGCTTCCAAGAAAAGTCGTGTAGCTACAGCTGCTGCAACCCGTACCGCAAACCGACACAGGTAGTTGAGGCGAGAAGCCTAAGGTGCTCGAGATACACACGGCTAAGGAACTCGGCAAATTAACCCTGTAACTTCGGGAGAAGGGGAGCCAGCGAGAGCTGGTCGCAGAGAATAGGTCCAGGCGACTGTTTAACAAAAACACAGGGCTTTGCGAAAACGAAAGTTTAAGTATAAGGCCTGACACCTGCCCGGTGCTGGAAGGTTAAGGGGGGGGGTTAGCTGCGAGGCGAAGCTCTGAACCGAAGCCCCAGTAAACGGCGGCCGTAACTATAACGGTCCTAAGGTAGCGAAATTCCTTGTCGGGTAAGTTCCGACCTGCACGAATGGTGTAACGATCTGGACGCTGTCTCAGCCGTGTACTCGGT
>NZ_JBRCWE010000018.1:0-7675 GCF_053497555.1 Raineya sp.
AAAAAAATAAATCCTAAACAACCTCATTGAAAAAGTGTAAAGTTTGAAAATTTATTACATTTTTCTCTGAAATGCAGTTACCTTTTTTGTAATTATAGTATTAACTAATGGTAAAGCCCAAGTAAAAACCTCAAAACTATATGAAAAAGATTTACAGGAGTTGGCTTTTGGCAGGAAGCGTGTTTCTTGCAAATGCTTTGAACGCTCAAATGATTGTAACCAGTGGTACAACAATGAACATCACCGCTGGTACTACGGTGAATATTACCGCTTTGAACCTGCAAAACAATGCAGGTGCTACTATCAATCACAATGGTACTATTATTATGGCGGGCAATGCTACTGGTAGAGATATTATCAATAATGGCACTTTTAATGGCTCTGCAGGTACTATACAAATGACAGGCTCCACTGAGCAACAAGTACAAGGTTCTTCGGTAGTAGATATTGGCACTTTTACTATCAATAATGGTGGCAATGGCGTAAGTGTAACCAATACAGGGGCATTACGCATACACAATACGTTGAACCTTACTAATGGTAGGCTTTTCACTGCGAATGCCAGCCCTGTAAGATTTACGACTACTGCCAGTAACCCCACCGAAACCAATGCAAACCATATTCGCGGTACAGCCATTATGGAGCAGAGAGTAGTAAATGCAGGTGCTTTTGCTACTTTTCTGATGTTTTCAATGGCGGCAGGGGGAGATGTAGGAGAACTTACACTTACTCGCCGTTCGGGTGATGGTACTGCTACCAGCCGTGGATTTGTGCCTACTCAGGGTTTTGTAAGCCCCATAGGATTTGAAAGTATTGATGTGCATTGGATTGTAGATATTACAAATACTGCCGCAGGCACTAGAAATGCTACCTTCTCTTGGATTTCTGACTGGGATAATGGTAGAAATCTTGCTCAAATGCAGTTATGGCGTACTACTTCCCCCTTTACGATAGGCTCGCCTTGGTTTTTGTATAATGCGGGACTTTTAAGCATACCCGGTCGCGTTCATACTGAAAATAATATCCCTCTTGCCGCTTTACGTAATGGTTGGACACTTTCCGACCAAGTGAATCCTTTGCCCGTGGATATGCTTGCCTTTGATGTACGTTTGGTAAAAGGTAAAGATGTAGAAGTGCTTTGGACTACACTCAACGAACTGAACGTTAGCCATTATATTGTGGAAAGAAGTGCTGATAATGTGAATTTTGAACGTATTGGTTCCGTACCTGCTAAAAACCTCGCTGAAAATAATTATCTCCACACTGATTGGAATGCTAAAGATTTAGGCAAAAGTGTACTTTACTATCGTTTGGTACAAGTAGAACAAAATGGTACAAAACGTACAACTCCCAGCAAACCCGTACATTTCAATAAAACTTTCTGGGCAGGTATTTATCCTAATCCTTACAAAGATGAACTCAATGTGAAAATCTATAACCCCGAAGCTAAAACTATTTTCCTTACTATTACAGATAACTTAGGTAATACGCACTTACGTACTACTTTGCAAGGGGAAGAAATTCACTTCAAACCCAGCGATAAGTTGCCTTATTTACCTGCGGGTGTGTATTTCCTTCAAATATCCGATGGCTCTCAAACTGAACTCTACAAAATTGCAAGACAATAATTCATAAAAAATACTTGCTTCTATAGCAAGAATTCATTTAGCAAAACTTTTTTACTTCGTTATATTTTTTTGAACAAAAAATTAAGTGTATGAAAAAACTTTTCACCACTCTCATTTGCGGTGGTGCATTAGCTACTACTGCTTTCTCGCAAGGGATAGGTATCGGAGGAACTCCTGATGCCTCTGCAATGCTTGATGTGCAATCTACTACACGAGGCTTGCTTGTTCCTCGTATGACACTCGCTCAACGTGGTGCAATTGCTTCTCCTGCCAATGGGCTACTTATCTATCAAACTGATGCTTCAAGAGGCTTCTGGTATTACGATACCCCTTCTGCTACTTGGCTACAACTTACTGCTGGTGGTTGGCTTTTGAATGGGAATGCTGGAACAACGATGGGAACTAATTTCCTTGGTACAACCGATGCACAAGGTTTGGACATCAGAACCAATAATCTGATTAGAATGAGACTGCAAAGCAATGGGCAAGTTATTGTGAATAATACAACTGCTATTGCAGGTGATATATTTTCCTCTTACGCAGGTGCAGGTGAGTACGCTATAAGTGGATATGGAACTACTGGTGGAGGGGTATATGGACAAGCCACAGGAGCTAATGGTGAAGCTGTTGCAGGTATCACTAATCAGGGAACGGGTTTGGGTGTTTATGCGGCTAATCAGAATAATGCTGGTATAGCTTTATATGCTGAAAACTCTGCCGCTAATGGAACTGCCAATGGCACTGGGATATGGGGGAGAACCAATCAGACGAATGGTACTGGGGTTATGGGTACTTTAAGAGATAATACCTATTTTTCTAATACAGGTGTTTCAGGATTTGTTAATAGTGGTGTGGCTAATGCTGCCGGTGTGGCGGGTGCTGCTGATGGTACTAATGGCACAGGTGTATATGGACAAGCTAATGCAACGACAGGAACAGGGGTCTATGGTACAGCTGGAGCAGGTGGTAGAGGCGTACAAGGTGTTGGAACCGCTAGTTCTGCTGCTTCTATAGGGGTATATGGAGTGCTTACAGGAACTCCCAGTGCTGCAGGCACAGGTTTTTCAGATAACACCACAGCAAGATCTATCTATGGGCAAGCCAACAACTTGGGTACAAGCTATCGTTTTGGTGTGTATGGTAATGGAGGAACAGCTGCAAGAACAGGGGGAGTTATGGGTATATCTGATGATGCCGCGGCGGGTTTTTATGCCGCAGGGGCATTAGGATATGCGAATGCTTCATTTGTGGATTACGCTGTGTATGGTTTTGGTCAAAATTATCAAGTAGGTGTAGCTACGGGAAGATATCTGAATAACTCAAATGAAATCAATGCTCGCGAATGGTCTTTACAAGAACCTAATCATACCATAGGGCTGGGGATTTATGGAGGTGTAATGGGTGGTTGGATAAAAGGTTTGGTGTATGGTGTAAATTTGTCTGGCGTTAGATACGGAGCTTATGTGCACGGAAAGACTATCACCAACAATATTATCGCTACTCTGCACTCTGCTGAAAATTCAGATAAGCGTATAGTTTCTTATGCAACTACTTCTATGCAAGTTGATATTACCGATAGGGGTAGAAGCAGACTCAATAACGGAAGAGTTTTAGTGAGGCTAAAAGATGAATTTCTTAAAATTACTTCAGACAAAGAGCCATTTACTATTACCGTAACTCCTATTGGACGTTCCAAAGGGCTTTATATTGAGGAAACAGGAAAAAGAGGTGAGTTTTGGGTAATAGAAAATGATAATGGAACTTCAAATGTTGAATTTAATTATATCGTAATTGGTGTAAAAAGAGATTTTGAAAAACCAATCATTTCGGAAGAAATCCTTGCTAACGATTTTGAGGAAAAAATGAATGGAGATAAAGGTATTATGTATAACGACAACAACCCTGCTGAACCAACCTACTCCATATGGTATGATGGCTCAAAAGTGAGATTTGACAGACCAAATATCCAAAAGAAACCTGTAGCAATAGATTCAGAAATTAGGAAAATAGAAGTGAAACAGTCTAATACAACTAAATCCAAGCAGAGAATAGAAGAAAAATAAAATTAGGTTTTATGCTTTTGCTTGTATAAAGCTAAAAAGCGACACCCATAAGTTTAACTCTTAATAGACCTTTTTGAACAAAAAAAACAATTAAAGCGTATGAAAAAACTTTTCATCACTCTCGTTTGCAGTGTTGCGATGGCTACTACTGCTTTCTCGCAAGGGGTAGGTATCGGTGGAACTCCTGCTGCCTCTGCAATGCTTGATGTGCAATCTACTACACGAGGCTTGCTTGTTCCTCGTATGACACTCGCTCAACGTGGTGCAATTGCTTCTCCTGCCAATGGGCTACTTATCTATCAAACTGATGGTTTAGTTGGCTTTTGGTATTATGATGGCACTAATTGGCGTTATTTACTAAATAATAGCACTGGATGGTTTACTACAGGGAATACTGGTACTGACGCAGCTACAAACTTTGTTGGTACAACTGATGCACAAGCTCTTACTTTTAGAACGAACAATACTCCTCGCTTGAGAATAGCCAATGGTAATCAATTATTTGCCCTTTCCGATGGAACGGCGGCAGCTCCTTTTTATTCTTGGGAAACTGATAGTAATACAGGAATTTACAGGATAGGTGCAGATATATTAGGTTTTAGCACAAATGGAGTAGAAAGAGCAAGGGTTGCAGCAAATGGACAGCTTTCTATCAATGAATTAAATAATAATTTAGGAGCTGGAGTTGCAGCACTAAGAGTAAGAAATAATAGTTCTACTTATGCGGGACATTTTTCATCTAATTATGATGGTGCTTTGAGTGAAAGTTCATCTGTTTTAGATGCATTTGCTTTATGGGGGATTTTAGCAGGATCTAGTGGGGCGGGAGTAGTTGGTAGAAGTGGAGGAGGTCTTACCTCTTACTTAGCCAATACTGGAGGTTCGTTTAGTAGTGCTACAGGAATAGGAGTATATGGGGTTAGTAACTCTGCAACAGGTACAGGAGGAGCATTTGTTGGTAATAATACGGGAACTGTTAGTACTCTAACTGATGGTAGTGGAGTAGCTGGTACAGGATTGAGTATTGGAATATACGGATATGCTACGGGTAATGGCAATGACCGTTGGGGAGGGTATTTTGTTGCGGCAACCAATGCGAACGCTTATGCTTACGTAGGAGGTAGGACTGGCGGAACTAACTATAAAATAAATGGACCTGGCACTGTTTCTACAATGGTTAAGGATTTGAATGGGGAGTATGTAAATATGTTTTGTCCAGAAAGCCCAGAAGTATTATTCCAAGATTATGGAACGGGAAAACTTGTAAATGGCAGAGCATACATTCAACTTGATCCGATTTTTGCAAAAAATATTTATGTAGATGAGGCACATCCTATGAAAGTCTTTATTCAGTTAGAGGGCGATTGCAAGGGAGTTTATGTAACAAACAAATCTAAAAATGGCTTTGAAGTGATAGAATTGCAAGGAGGAACCTCAAATGTAGCTTTCTCTTGGACTGTGGTTGCAAACAGAGCAAATACCTATGACGAAAATGGTAATTTAGACTCACGTTTTCAAGACATAAGGTTCCCGAAATCACCTAAAAAGCCATCAACCTTAGAATTAAAAAATCAAGTAAAAGACAAGGGAACAAAATAAAAATCTTAATAGATGTTTTGGGGCTGGTAAAAGATACCAGCCTTTTTCATTGCAACCATAAATACAATTGTACATTTTTTTATTTTTTGTTTTCCATTTTTCCGTTATTTGTAGAGACAAGGCATTGTCTTGTCTCTACAAATTGAATACGAATTGAATACGAATGAAAATGAATAATATTTTACCCCCAATCTATTATCATTTACCAAAAAATTTATCCTTTTCCCATTGTTGGGGGTTGTTGATGATATAATTTTCTATACGCTGATATTCTTCTGCATTGCGAATAATATGGTCATAAAAGCGGCTTTGCCAAGCAAATTCAAATCCTAAACGCCGAGCGTGCTTGCTTACAGCAGATTTATACGACCCTACAATGGACGAAATGCTATTCTTACCCGGATTTTGAAACCTATTTTGAGCAAAATTATTGCTTTCGCTATGTTTTAGTGATGTGGTTGGGAAACTATCTTCCAAAATCAAAATGCCGTGAATATGATTAGGCATTACAATATATTCACCCAAAGTTACTTTTTGAGCGTGAAAGGGAATTTCAAGCCAAAAAATATCTGCCAAAACACCCACCTGTGAGTATTGCATTTTACCCTCAATAATTTCTCCGAAGTAATGCCATCGGTCTTGGGTACAAATTGTAATAAAATACGCTCCTTGTGAGCCATAATCCCACCAAGAAGCTCTTGCCGAAGGTATCCGATATTTATTTTGAAACTTATCCAAAGTACTTTTCGTTAAAATTCCAAACAAAATGCCTTCGTTGCGTAGATACGAAGGCATTGAAAATATTTTGAATATACGATAGATTTACCCTACACTACCTTCCAAACTGATAGCAAGTAACTTTTGAGCTTCAACAGCAAATTCCATAGGAAGTTGGTTGAGTACCTCACGGGCATAACCATTGACAATCAAGGCAATGGCAGTTTCGGTATCTAATCCTCTTTGGTTGCAGTAAAAAATTTGGTCTTCGCCTATTTTGGAGGTGGTAGCCTCGTGTTCTATGGTCGCAGTTGGGTTTTTTACTTCAATATAAGGGAAAGTATGAGCCCCACACAAATTGCCCAGCAAAAGGCTATCGCATTGTGAGAAATTACGAGCATTTTCAGCTCTTTTATGGATTTCTACCAAACCTCTGTACGAATTTTGGCTTTTACCTGCCGAAATACCTTTACTCACGATACGGCTTTTGGTATTTTTGCCAATATGTATCATTTTCGTACCTGTGTCGGCTTGTTGCATATTATTGGTAACTGCTACCGAATAAAATTCACCCACAGAGTTATCACCTTTCAAAATAACCGATGGGTATTTCCAGGTAATAGCGGAACCCGTTTCTACTTGTGTCCAAGAAATTTTAGAATTTTTGCCTGCACAAATTCCTCTTTTGGTTACGAAATTGTAAATGCCACCTCTGCCTTCCTTATCGCCCGGATACCAATTTTGCACCGTAGAATATTTTATTTCGGCGTTATCTAAGGCAATCAGTTCTACCACAGCGGCGTGGAGTTGGTTTTCATCTCGCATAGGGGCTGTACAGCCTTCCAGATAGCTCACATAACTTCCTTCATCAGCGATAATGAGGGTTCTTTCAAATTGTCCTGTACCCGAAGCATTGATACGGAAATAAGTGGATAGCTCCATAGGGCAACGCACCCCTTTGGGAATATACACAAAAGAACCATCAGAAAATACCGCAGAATTAAGGGCGGCAAAGAAATTATCGGTTACTGGCACTACCGAACCCAAATATTTTTTTACAAGTTCGGGGTGTTCGTGAATAGCCTCGCTGATAGAGCAGAAAATAATGCCAAGTTCCGCCAGCTTGCTCTTGAAAGTAGTAGCTACCGAAACGCTATCAATGACAGCATCAACAGCAACCCCCGTGAGGCGTTTTTGCTCCTCTAATGAGATGCCTAATTTTTCAAAAGTTTTCAGGATTTCAGGATCTACTTCGTCGAGGCTGTTTAATTTAGGTTTCTTTTTGGGAGCAGAGTAATATTTTATGTCCTGATAGTCAATAGGCAAGTAATGCACATTCTGCCAAGAAGGTTCTTTCATTGTGAGCCATTTCCGATACGCATTCAAACGCCACTCCAACATCCATTCAGGCTCATTTTTTTTGGCAGAAATAAAACGAATAATATCCTCATTTAAGCCTTTGGGGGCTTCTTCGGCTTCAATATTGCTTACAAAGCCATATTTGTAGTCAGAATTGATATGTTCAATCAAGATTTCGTCCATAAGGGCGTAATTTTTATTTAGAATGAGTTTAGATTACACAAAGATATAACAAATTTTTGAGAAAAAAGTTTGCGTGAGCAAATATTTTTCGCAAAGCTCAGATATCAAAAAAAATAGAAGTACGAT
>NZ_JBRCWE010000019.1:0-23645 GCF_053497555.1 Raineya sp.
TTTACTCTTTACTCTTTACTCTTTACTCTTTACTCCTTATTCTTTACTCTTTACTCTTTACTCCCTGTTTTGTTATGTTTCAACTTGTTAGCGATTTTCAACCCACAGGCGACCAGCCCCAAGCTATCAGAAAACTTGTAGAAGGACTGCAAAATGGCGAACAACACCAAACCTTGCTTGGCGTTACGGGTTCGGGAAAAACTTTTACCATGGCTAATGTTATCCAAGAAATTCAAAAACCTACGTTGGTGCTAAGCCACAACAAAACCCTCGCCGCCCAACTCTACGGCGAATTGCAACAATTTTTCCCCAACAATGCCGTAGAATATTTTATCTCTTATTACGACTACTACCAGCCCGAAGCCTACATTCCCGCTACCGATACTTACATTGAAAAAGACCTTTCCATAAACGACGAAATTGAAAAGTTGCGTCTTCGAGCTACCTCTGCACTGCTTTCGGGAAGGCGTGATGTGATTGTAGTTGCTTCGGTTTCTTGCATCTATGGTATTGCCAATCCACAAGAGTTTGGCAAAAATGTCATTCATCTTAAAACAGGACAACGCCTTACGAGAAATCAATTTCTTTATGCACTCAACAATATTTTGTACAGCCGTACCGAAGCCGAGTTCCAAAGAGGAAATTTCAGAGTGAAAGGCGATACCGTAGATATATTTGTAGCCTACGCCGATTTTGCCTATCGCATTTATTTTTTTGAGGACGAAATCGAAAAAATCCAAATTATTGACCCACCGACAGGCAAAAAAATATCCGATGAAAAACAAATTGCTATCTATCCTGCCAACCTTTTCGTAACAGGACAAGAAACCTTGCACCAAGCCATTGAACAAATACAAAAGGATTTAGTGGCACAAGTTGCCCTTTTTGAGCGTGAAGGTAAGTTCACCGAAGCCCAACGCCTCAAAGAACGTACCGAATTTGACTTGGAAATGATGAGAGAACTTGGCTATTGCTCAGGCATTGAAAATTATTCTCGCTACTTCGACGGCAGAAAGTCCGGTGAAAGACCTTTCTGCCTTTTAGACTATTTCCCCAAAGATTTCCTTTTGGTAGTAGATGAGAGCCACGTAACCATTCCGCAAATCAAGGCAATGTATGGCGGCGACCGCTCTCGCAAAGTTAATCTTGTAGAATATGGCTTTCGTTTGCCTTCAGCTCTGGATAATCGCCCCTTGAAATTTGAAGAATTTGAGGAACTATTGCATCAGGTAATTTACGTAAGTGCTACCCCCCAAAGCTATGAACTCAAAAACTCGGAAGGAGTTGTTGTAGAACAAATTATTCGCCCCACAGGACTTTTAGACCCTGAAATTATCGTAAAACCCAGCCTTCATCAAATTGATGATTTGCTTGATGAAATCCAAAAAACTATTGAAAAAGGTGGTAGAGTGCTGGTAACTACGCTCACCAAGCGTATGGCTGAAGAACTCTCCAAATATTTAGAAAAAGTCGGTATCAAGGGCAGATACATTCATTCCGAAGTAAAAGCATTAGATAGAGTTGAAATTTTACGAGAACTGCGTTTAGGTGTTTTTGATGTACTTGTAGGGGTTAATCTTTTGCGAGAAGGTTTAGATTTGCCCGAAGTGGCATTAGTAGCCATTATGGACGCAGATAAAGAAGGCTTTTTACGCGATGAACGCTCCTTGATACAAGTCATAGGCAGAGCCGCCCGAAATGCCGATGGTCGGGTAATTATGTATGCCGATAAAATTACACAATCAATGGAAAAGGCAATCAGCGAAACGCAAAGACGCCGTAAAATGCAAATGAGCTACAATATAGCCCACAACATCACGCCTAAAACCATTTTCAAAAGCAAAGAGGCTATTTTAGAGCAAACCAAAGTGGCAGATGCCAAAAAGAATGTCAAGAAATATTATGTAGAGGCAGAAAATATTAGCCCCTTTGCAGACCCCGTAGTGAAAGCTATGTCAAGAAATGATTTAGAAAAACTTTTGAAAGAAACCCAAAAAGCAATGGAAAAAGCCGCCAAAGAGCTGGATTTTATCAGTGCCGCCCGCCTCCGTGATGAAATTATCGCTCTGAAAGAACAACTGGGGAATGTGAAGTAGTTTTTAGCTTTCGCTTTGATTTTCCCAAAAATCTTTTATTTTCTCAAAATGGATTATTCTTTCTTTGATTTTTGCAATTTCACGGGGATAAAAACTAAGGACAGCTTCACAAAGATTGAGCATCCAAGTTTTACGAGTTTGTTTAGGGTTAATAGTAATTTGATTAGAATTGCTAATTTGAACTTGTCCCCAACCCAAAGCCCCAATTGTAAGGCAAGACCAATCAATATATTCAATAGGGGCGAAAATACACTTTTCTGCTCTAACTTTTTGTTTTTTTATTTGATAAGCAATCATAAGTAGCATAAAGTAATTCTTTCTATCTTCATAAAAGCGTGCAATACGCTCTACTGATGTTAGATTGGGCATATTGAAATTAGTATGGATATTGTGGGTTTTACAATCTATTGCATAAAAATTATTATCAATATCAAGAAAAGCAAAATCAGCCATAGATCTACGAGCAAAACTTTCATTGTATTCTTGCAATAGATTTTTAGGCAAAAAATGTATAAATTCTTTGGCAAGAAAATCCTGAATAGCATCACCTACTGCTCTCGTACTATTGAGAGTGAATTCACTCATTAAATTTTCCTGACTATTGATAGCTTTTAGAATTTGCGTTTCTATTTGGCTCGCAATTGGCAAAATTTTACTCATAAGGCAGTATCATCAAAAAGTGAAATAATATCTTTGTTGGTATTATTCCTTTTTTTACTTGTATTTTGTTGAAAAGACAAAGTATTTCTTTCCCAAAAAACTCCATCAGCATAGCCCTGAATACGTTTATCTGTTTCTGCCAACATCAGTCTTTTTTCAGCCCACAAGCAATATTCTTTGTTAATTTCTATGCCACAAAAGTTTCTACCAAGTTTTTTAGCTACCACAGAAGTTGTACCTGAACCTAAAAAGGGGTCAAATACAATCGCATTAGGCGAAGAACTTGCTAAAATGAGTTTAGCAATTAGTTTTTCGGGCTTTTGGGTAGGATGTTCGGTATTTTCTGGCATAGACCAATACGGAATAGTTATGTCGTCCCAAAAATTAGAAGGATATGTAAGTCTAAAATTTCCCTGCTCGGTTTCTTGCCAATCTTTGGGCTTGCCATTTTCTTTGTAGGGAGCAATTACTTTTCGTTTCATCTTTACTGACTCTACATCAAAGTAATAATCTTCGCTCACGGTGGCAAACCAAATATCTTCGGTGCAGTTCTTCCAATTCTTTAAGGCTCCTCTCCCTTTTTCTCTCTGCCAAGTAATGCGATTTCTGACCTTTAAATACTTTTTAAGCACGTTGTAAAGACTGTGGCTATTTTTCCAATCTCCGCAAATATAAAGAGACGCATTCGGTTTGAGTAAACGTATTATATCAGGAAACCAACTTTCAAGATAGGTTTCGTACTCCTCATCTGTCATTTTGCTGAATTTCAGTTCGCCAAAATCTTTATCCAAGTTATAGGGTGGGTCAATGATAGCTAAATCTACAAAAGCAGAAGGCAAGAATCGTAATATTTCCAAACTATTTCCCCAAATAGTCTTATTCATTATTTCTTGATAATCAACAGGTTTTTCTACTTGAATAAGTTTTTTTTCCAAGTAAGAAGCCTCCTCATTATTCAAAGTAAGCGTTTTATTTCTATCAGATTTGAATTTCATAAGTTCAAAATGTTAGCTTGCAAAAATACATTCTTTTTGGTAAAGTTTCAAAAATGGCAAACTTTTATCCTGAAACAATCAAGAAAGTATTTTATGCAAAAAAATCCTCTGCCTTCATAATTTTTCCTAAAAAATCTGTACTTTTGCATTGTTATTTCCAAACATTTTTGGCTCAATTTCGTTTAAGCATTGTATTTTCACCTAAACCAAAATTTTATGCTTATAGAACCGGGAAAGCTACTGGCTCAAATTGAAAACCCCGCAGATTTACGCAAATTGCACCCTCACCAATTACCACAAGTTGCCCAAGAATTACGAGATTACATCATTGATGTAGTTTCGGTATATGGAGGGCATTTTGGGGCGAGTTTGGGTGTTGTAGAGCTTACCGTAGCCTTGCATTACGTTTTCAACACCCCTTACGACCAACTTGTTTGGGACGTAGGTCATCAGGCGTATGGGCATAAAATCCTTACTGAAAGACGTAAAGTTTTTCATACCAATCGCGTCTATGGTGGCATTTCGGGCTTTCCCAAAAGAAAAGAAAGCATTTACGATGCTTTTGGCGTAGGACATTCCTCTACTTCTATTTCCGCCGCTCTCGGAATGGCAATAGCCTCTAAATACAAAGGCGAAACTGACCGCCAACATATTGCCGTCATTGGCGATGGTGCCCTGACAGGCGGTATAGCCTTTGAAGGAATGAATAATGCGGGTGTATCAGGTGCAAATATCCTTATCATTCTCAACGATAATTGTATGTCCATAGACCCCAATGTAGGGGCTTTGAAAGACTACCTAACGGATATTACTACCTCCTCCACTTACAACAAACTCAAAGACGAGGTTTGGAAAATTTTGGGTAAAAACGCTTTGGGCAAATTCACACGTGAAATGATTTCTAAAATAGAAAATGCCCTGAAAGCAGGTTTGCTCAAACATAGTAATCTTTTTGAGGCTTTGGGCTTGCGTTATTTCGGTCCTATAGACGGACACGACATTGACCACCTCTATCACGTACTTTCTGATTTGAAAAATATACAAGGTCCTAAAATTCTGCATTGCGTAACCGTAAAAGGAAAAGGTTATGCCCTTGCCGAGCAAGACCAAACCAAATGGCACGCTCCCGGTACTTTTGATAAAGTTACAGGTGAAATTCATAAGAAAGTTTATACTACACCCCAACCTCCTAAATATCAAGATGTATTTGGACATACGCTGGTAGAACTCGCCAAAATCAATCCCAAAGTAATGGGAATAACGCCTGCTATGCCTTCGGGTTCATCTATGAATATTATGATGAAAGAAATGCCCGAAAGAGCCTTTGATGTAGGCATTTGCGAGCAACACGCCGTAACCTTTTCAGCAGGACTTGCCACCCAAGGGCTTATTCCTTTCTGCAATATTTACTCTACATTTATGCAGAGAGCTTATGACCAAGTTATTCACGATGTTTGCATACAAGAGCTTCCTGTAATTTTCTGTATGGATAGAGCAGGCTTCGCAGGTGCAGACGGTCCTACGCATCACGGAGCCTACGATATTGCTTATATGCGTTGCCTTCCGAATATGATTGTTTCCGCTCCTATGAATGAGCAAGAACTCCGCAACCTAATGTATACGGCTATGCTGGATATGGAAGAAAACGGCAAAAGAGCCTTTTCTATTCGCTATCCGAGAGGTGAAGGAGTAATGCCCAATTGGCGTACTCCATTAGAAAGGTTGCCCATAGGCAAAGGTCGGAAAATCAAAGAGGGTGAAGAAGTCGCTATTCTTACCATTGGGCATATTGGCAATTATGCCGTAGAGGCTTGTAAAACACTTGAAAAGGAAGGTCTAAGTCCCGCTCACTACGATATGCGTTTTGTAAAACCACTAGATAGCGAGCTTTTACACGAAATCTGCCAAAAATTTGATAAAATCCTCACCGTGGAAGATGGCTGTTTGATGGGGGGCTTTGGCAGTGCTATTTTAGAATGGATTGCTGATAATGGCTATACCCATATTCAGGTAAAACGCTTGGGTATGGAAGATAAAGTCTATGAACACGGCACACAGCTTGAATTACACCGAGAAGCAGGTTTTGCCCCTGAACAAATTGCCCAAGAAGTGCAAAGTATGATAAAAACCGCCGTGAAAGTAGTTTAAGATTCAAGGGCGTAAGGTTTTAATATTCCTCTTTCTTAGCTCTTGTTTCTTGTTTCTCAACATTTCAAAGCAATAGTTCTAATGTCTAAAAAAAAGGTTATCGTCATTGGAGCAGGGTTTGCAGGACTTGCCGCCGCTACTACTCTGGCTCATCAAGGTTTTGCGGTTACATTATTAGAAAAAAACGATAAAGCAGGCGGTAGAGCTAATATTTTGCAAGCAGAAGGTTTTACCTTTGATATGGGACCCAGCTGGTATTGGATGCCTGATGTTTTTGAACGCTACTTTGCCCGATTTGGTAAAAAAGTAAGCGATTATTATACCCTCAAACGCCTTGACCCTTCGTATAGAGTATATTTTGGCGAAAATGATTATATCAATGTTCCCGCAAATCTGAATGATTTATACGAACTCTTTGAAAGTTATGAAAAAGGCAGTAGCCAAAAACTGAAAGAGTTTTTGAAGCAATCTGCCTACAAGTATGAAGTGGGTATCAACAATTTAGTCTATAAGCCAAGCCGTTCTATTTGGGAGTTTGTTGATTTCCGTTTGCTTATAGATATGATACGAATGAATATTTTTGAATCTTTCCACAAACATATCCGCAAGTATTTTTCACACCCCAAACTGCTCAAACTCGTGGAATTTCCTATTTTATTTTTGGGAGCTATTCCACAAAATACCCCTGCTCTGTATAGCTTAATGAATTATGCCGATATGGCACTGGGAACGTGGTATCCTATGGGTGGAATGTATGAAGTAGTAAAAGCAATGGCTTCGCTGGCACAAGAACAAGGCGTACGAATACTCTACAATCAGGAGGTGCAAAAAATTGTAGTTGAAAATGGAAAGGCTACCCGTGTTATCACCAACCAAAGCACTTTTGAAGCCGATGCCATTGTAGCAGGAGCTGATTATCATCACGTAGAGCAAGAAATTTTAGAGAAACCTTATCGCAATTATAGTGAAAGCTATTGGCAAAAACGCATTATGTCGCCTTCATCTTTGCTGTATTATGTAGGTTTGAATAAAAGGCTTCAAAACATAGAACATCACGTTTTATGCTTCGACGAAGAACTAGACTTGCACGCTCACGAAATTTACACCAAACCCCAATGGCCTTCTAAACCTCTTTTTTACCTTTCGGCTACCTCACAAACAGACTCCTCGGTTGCTCCCGAAGGTAAAGAAAATTTAGTTTTGCTTATTCCTGTGGCAGTAGGTTTGGAAGATAAAGAAGAAATACGCGAGCATTACTACCATCTGATAATGAAGCGTTTAGAAAAACTTACAGGGCAGAGCGTTTTAGATGCAGTCATTTTCAAGAAAAGCTATGCTCACAAAGATTTTTTGAATGATTACCATTCTTTCCGAGGCAATGCTTATGGACTTGCCAATACGCTGATGCAAACTGCCATTCTCAAGCCTTCGCTGAAAAGCAAAAAAGTCAGAAATTTGTATTTTACAGGGCAACTCACTGTGCCTGGTCCTGGCGTACCCCCTACTATTATTTCGGGGCAAGTGGTAGCCAACGAACTGATGAAAGAAATAAAAACATAAACCGAGAAGTTTTTTTACCTCTTGGTTTCCAAATATTTCTTGATTTCTGCTTTTCATTTATTCAAAAACTGCCTATCTTTATGGTTGATTTTTGTAACAAACGATGACCATTCAAGATTTGCTCATAGCTCCTATTTTTTTGCTTATTCTTTATGGCATTGCATACAGCCGTAAAGCCAAACTTACCAATCCACTTACTAAAAAATATTATTTCAAGGCATTACATTTACGTTTTTTTGGCTGTGTGGCTTTTGCTTGTGTGTATCAGTTTTACTATGGAGGTGGAGATACCTTTAATTTCTTTCACGATAGTGCTATTATTTGGAACTCTTTTTGGGATAGATTTGATATTGGCTTACAAATTATTTTAGATAAGCCGGGCACGCCTAACCCCTCTACGCAAAGCTATACCCCTTATTTATATTTTTACACCGACAAACACTCAATGGTAGTGGTAAAACTCTCTGCTCTTTTGGGCTTCCTCACTTACCATACATATTTGGCAAATGCTTTTATTTTTGCTTTCATTGGCTTTACAGGAGTTTGGGCAATGTATAGGGCAATGGTGGATATGTATCCCTCGCTTTACAACAAGATTGCTTTTGCTTGTTTTATGATGCCCTCTGCATTTTTTTGGGGTTCGGGCTTGATGAAAGACACCCTCATTGTAAGTGCTTTGGGTTGGGCTTTTTATGCCTTTTACTTTGCTTTTATCAAGAAACAAAAAATGCTTAAAAATACACTTATCCTGATAGTAGCACTTTGGCTAATGCAAGAAGTAAAGATTTATGTAGCTATGTGCTTTTTGCCTGCGGCGGCAACTTGGCTACTCTTGGAGTATCGGAATAAAATCCGAATAGCCCTGATACGTATTTTGATTTTGCCAATCGTACTCTTGGCTTCCGTGCCTGTGGGGTATATTGCTGTAAGCAAACTTACCGAAGGTACTCGTTTTTCCTTTGAAGAAATTGGGCAAACTACCAAAACCAATACCGAATGGAACGCTGTATCGGGCAGTGCAAGTTACTCTTTGGGAGAATATGACGGCACACTTGGCAGTGTGATTAGTAAATTTCCTGCGGCAGTTACGGTTTCGCTATTCCAGCCTTTTTTGTGGCAAGTTAGAAACCCTTTGATGCTACTGGCAAGTTTGCAAGCGACTTTTATTCTTTTACTTACCTTGCAAACCTTCTTTAAGACAGGCTTTTTCAAATTTTTTAAAATTCTTTTCAGTAAACCTTTTTTAGTCTTTTGCTTGATTTTCACGCTAATTCTCGCTTTCGGAACAGGTGTAGGCAGTGGAAATTACGGCTCATTAGACCGCTATCGTATTCCTTTTATTCCTTTTTACATAATGCTACTTTTGGCTCTACAATATTTTGCTAAAAATCAGAAACAGAGAGTTCAGTTTGCCTAATATTTTCCCACAAAATACAAGTTTAATCTTTGAAAAGTACAAAATTTTTAGTTATTGAAGCAAAAAAGCAAAACTTTTATAGGAAAAGTAATAAAACCCACCTTTCAAAATGGTAATTTTGCAAGCGAAACCATTTTGAAATAACTATGGAGCAGTTGTATTGGTGGAGTTTGGTAACGCTCTTATGGTCGGGCTGGCAGGTAATTAGACAGGTAGTACGATTGGAAGCCCATAAATTAGCCCAATTTAAGCGTATTGTAGCTTATCAGGTTCTTTACTTTTTACGCAATGAATACAAATTAGCCTTTGTTATTCTCATTTCTGCTTTGGTACTTTTGGCTACGGGTAGTGCTGTCAGGGATAATGTTTTACAAACCTTTTTTTGGCTCAATGTTGCTTGGTGGTTTTTGCAAGTATTTGTAAAAGAACTCTTGCAGTATCGCATCTTATCTCAAAAAATCCATTTTTTTAGTCTTTTTTGGGAAGGTTCGCCTTTAAGTGTTGCAGGAATGGCAGGAGCATTACTACTCAATACCTTTTTACTACACTTTTATCAAGGTTTTTTTGGTAATGTAGTGCTTCTACTGGCTTTGCTCTCGGCGGTATTTTTAGGCTTGGGAATTGTATTTTTGGCACTTCGTTTCTGGCAATACCGATTAGGCTTACACCCTGCCCCGCTTCAAAATCCGCATATTAGCAATGAAAGATTAGATTTGTGGATAGTGGTGCTACTGGGTAGTCTAATTCTTTCACAAATGTATGGCAATCGGTGGGTATTTACAATTATACCCCTACTGATTACTTTTATTACCCTACTATCGGCTATTCTGATGAAACATCATAGCCGCTGGCAAATGGTTATTGTTTTTTTACAAATAGTGTTGATAGGACTGGTTTCATACATCTTTTTGCCCAACTTTTGGCTAAAAAATGGCGTAAGCTACTACCGAACTGATTTACTAATAACCCTCTTATTTTCCACTTTGATAGCCATTTTTTCAGATAAAGTTATTTCTTTCTATAAGTTTTTGCAGGAAAAATATACGTCCTTTTTTGTAGAAAAGCCTGTTTTTCATCTTTGGCTCACTTATTTTCTGAGAGGTAGCATTACTTTCACTATCACGGCACTGGTAGCTTGGGGAATTATTTTTGCCTTTCAGAAAGTAGAGCTCTACGGAATGAGTTTGGCTTTGCTTGTCATTCTTTCTAACATTCAAGCCCAAATCAGTTTTGATATACCTGCGAAATGGCAATAATTTGAAAATTTTGCAGATATTTTTTAGTTTTGTACAAATTCTTTGATAATGCTTTCAGAATTTGGCAAAATCCTTGTTTTTATAGTGGGTGCAATTTTGTTTTTGCTCATTAGCTTGGGAATTGCTACTCTGCTACGCCCCAAAAAACCTAATCCTGAAAAATTAAGCACTTATGAGTGTGGCGAAGCGACTATCGGCTCGGCTTGGCTCAACTTCCCTATTCGCTACTATGTAGTAGCTCTTATTTTTCTCATTTTTGATGTAGAAATTGTGTTTCTTTTCCCTTGGAGTGCAGTTTTTGGTAAAAAGGAATATTTTGAAGCTACCCAAGGCTCTTGGACTTGGCTGGCTTTGGGCGAAATGTTTGTTTTTATCCTAATTTTAGCACTCGGACTGGCATACGTTTGGGTGAAAGGATATTTGGATTGGGAGAAGCCTCGCCCTACACAGCCTCAAATCAATAATCCCCTGCCCGATAAAATCTATGAGGAGTTTAATGAAAAACAGTTTGCAAAAAAATAAAATAAATTTTGCATAAAGATAACATTTTTCGTAAATTTGCGTAACACATAATATTCGGTTTTTCGCCGAATTAAAGTTTTTCTAAAAAGTTTAATTCTATTCAACGAAAAAAACTTGTATATTATGGAACGTCAAGTAATGGAAAATGCCTTGCGTGAGGCTATTCATCAATGTACCAACGAACTCGGCTGGGCAAACCTTGCAGAAATTGGAGCCGTTTTACGTAAGAAAGGTATCAAATACGGCAAGCTCTCTACGTTTATCAGTAGTTTTCCGCATTTAGTAGAAACACGCATTGATAATTCGCTCACACCACCCGTGGTGTATGCCCGCCTCAAACAGCAATATCAAGCCTCCGCCTAAAAGGAGGCTTTTTTTGTGAAATTATCCAAACATTTCTATCATAATTTTGCTAATTTTGCGTTTCTGAGTAAATTTGTATTTTCTAAAACCTCAATGCAATGAAATCTGTATCGCTTTTACTACTTGCCCTAATTGCTTATTTGCCAAGTTTTTCACAAGTAATAGGCTCAAAGTTTGAGCAGTTGGAATACTTACTGCCCACACCCAATAACTTCCGTACCGCCGATGGCTCGCCTGGGCACGAATATTGGCAACAAAAAGCCGATTACAAAATCAATGTCAGTCTTGACGACACCAAACAATGGATTAAAGGTTCTGAAACCATTACCTACTACAACAATTCGCCTAATGAATTGCGTTACCTTTGGTTACAATTAGACCAAAATATGTTTGCCAAAGAATCCAACACCTACAAAACTGATGCTTATGACTTGGAAAACAACCCTCGAGGGCTAATGTCTTGGGTAACCAGTAGCAATTCACCTCACGGCTTTAATATTACTTCGGTAACAGATGCCACCAATAAACCTCTGGTTTATACTATCAATGCAACAATGATGAGAGTGGATTTGCCACGCCCACTCAAAAAAGGCGATAAATTTACTTTCAACATAGATTGGAATTTTTATGTTATAGATGCCGAAAAAATGGGCGGTAGAAGTGGTTTTGAATATTTCCCCGAAGATGATAATTATTTGTACGAAATTGCTCAATGGTTTCCTCGTATGTGCGTGTATAGTGATGTGTATGGTTGGCAACACAAGCAGTTTTTGGGCAGAGGCGAGTTTGCTTTGGTATTTGGCGATTATGAAGTAAATATTGATGTCCCTGCCGACCATATAGTTGCCGCTACTGGTGAATTGCAAAACCCCAAAGAAGTGCTTACACCTACCCAAATACAACGCTGGGAGCAAGCTAAAAACGCCCAAGCCCCTGTGCTAATTGTTACACCTGAAGAAGCCATAAAAAATGAAAAAAGTCGCTCAACAGCACGTAAATTATGGAAATTCAAAGCTGAAAATGTACGTGATTTTGCTTGGGCAAGCTCAAGAAAGTTTATTTGGGACGCATTCCAAGTTCCTAATGGCAATAAAAGAGTGTGGGCAATGTCTTATTACCCCAAAGAAGGAAACCCTCTATGGGGTGAAAAATCTACTTGGGTAGTAGCTCACACGCTCAACATTTACTCCAAATACACCTTTGATTACCCCTACCCTGTGGCTATTTCAGTACACGGACCTGTTTTTGGTATGGAATATCCTATGATTTGCTTTAATGGTGGCAGACCTATTCCTTTGCCTGCAAATGCTTCCAAAGAAGAGATAGAAAAAGTAAAACAAGCCAATGACCGCATTAAATATTCAATGGTATCAGTAATTATCCACGAAGTTGGTCATAATTATTTCCCTATGATTGTCAATTCTGATGAGCGTCAGTGGTCTTGGATGGATGAAGGGTTAAACTCATTTTTGCAGTTCCGTGCCGAGCAAGAATTACCTGATGCTTCTTGGACAAAAGACCTCAAAAGAGACCCCTATCCTTCTCGTCGCGGTCCTGCCGCCAATATTGTGAGCTATATGAAATCCGCCCCAGATACCCAAGTACCTATAATGACCAACTCGGAGCAAATCAAACAATTTGGTAACAATGCCTATGGCAAACCTGCTACTGCTCTCAATATCCTAAGAGAAACCGTAATGGGTCCCACACTCTTTGATTTTGCCTTCAAGCAATATGCTCAAAAATGGAAATTCAAACACCCCGAACCTGCTGACTTTTTCCGTACTATGGAAGATGCTTCGGGAGTAGATTTAGATTGGTTTTGGAGAGGCTGGTTCTATACCATTGATTTCTATGAGCCAAGCATTGAAGCTGTTACGCTCTACAAGACAAAGTTTTCAGGCAATACTTCGTCCTCTAATGCTATTTTCCCCGCCAAAGAACTCAAGACAGATGAAATGTTCAGACGTATTGACCAAATGGGCATACGCCTTACCGATAAGGAAAAGGCTTCTGTAAGTCCTGAAAAGAATTTCTACGTTTTGAAAATTAAAAACAATGGCGAACTTGTTATGCCTCTGATTGTTGAAATGACTTTCAAAGATGGTTCTAAACAAATAGAAAAATTCCCTGCCGAAATTTGGCGTATGAACCACAAAGAAATCAATAAACTCATTGTTACTGATAAAGAAGTAGTGCAGTTTCAGTTAGACCCCAAGTTGGAAACCGCAGACGTAGAAACTAACAACAATACTTTCCCACGTACCAATAATGCCAACAATAATTTTGATAAAATGAAATCGGATAAGTAGAGTTTAGTGGCAATATAGCTTACAGCTATGTTGCCACTCTCAGCTAAAAAACTTTCACTCTTTTAGGGTGAAAGTTTTTTAGTTTTCATTTACAAAAGTTTTTTTAATACTTTTTCAAAGTTTCTTGCAGTTCTTCTTTGATAATTTGCCTCAATCGTTCAGGGGCAAGCACTTTCAAGTTTTTTCCATAGCTCAAAAGTTCGCTCACTAAATCAGGATTGATGATAAGGTGCAGGCTAATCCGAAACTCACTATCATTATCTACCAAAACTTTTTGTGTATGATGCAAAGGTTTGCTTTTAAGATAATGCCCCACAAAAGGTGAGAAAGATAAAATAATTTCCTCTACTTTCTCATTTTGCAAACGCGTAATTCCGTAACAATTTTGATAAAAATCCTCTGCCTCAAAACCTAACTTTTCGGGATAAAGGACGCTAAAATCGCTAATTTTCAGCATTTGTATTCTATCTAAGGCAAAAGTAGCTATTCGTTCTTTATCAGGGTTATAGCCAATTACATACCACCTTCCCTTAAACTCTTTAAGCAAATAAGGGTGCAAAACTCTTGACTCCGCTTTTTTTTGCATAAATTTTTTATAGGCAAACTCAATTTGTTTGTAATTCTTAATAGCCCATAAAATATCCCCCAGCCATTTTCTTCCTTCGGGATAAGTAGCATTTTCGGGTTGAATAAAATCGTGCATTTTGCGGGACGAATCTTTGAGTTGCTTGCCTACTTCTACGGCATCTAATACTTTGTTGATAGCATCAGAAAAATCTTCAAAAATCTGACTATTTTTGAAACTTTGTAAAATGGATTCGGCAAAATTGAGGGCTACAAGGTCTTTTTGTGAAAGACTAATAGACATAAACCGATACTCTCTATCTATTTCGTAATGTATTTCTCCTCTTTTATTCTTCTGTTTATAGCCATAAAAATAACCTCTTTCCAAATTATGAAATTCAATGGGGGCACCAAACTGCTCACGCATAATTTTAAGATCTTTTTCAAAAGCAGAAACCGAGTAGTCGGTATCAGTTCGCTCTTGAATAGTTTCAATAATACGCTCTTTGGTAGGAAATTTATGCTGTCGGTTACGCAAAAGCTCGTCAATAATCAAATAGCGAAGAAGTTGATTTTTATTAGGCATAACAGGATTGATAAAGCACTATTTATTTCTTTGTGCGGCTTTTCTTATTGCCAGCTCTAAATTAGCCTCTTTCAACTCATATTTATCAAAAAAGTGAATATTGTCTTGATGTATATGCAACTGTCCTTCATTACCTATGTTACCTCTATGCTGACCTTTGGAATAAGCAGGATTGTCTAAAACCTCTTTGCTGCTCATAACCCAAATGACAATTTTATCTCTAAAAACTGCAAGCCAAATAAATACATCACAACATTGTATTTTTAGCTGCTGAAAATTCATTAAAAAACTCTTTTGCGTATTTCTTGCGAGAGCTTTCATATAAAGAGGTTCTTCACTATTTTTATCTACGGCTCTTGAAGCCTTGACCTCTATTCTTATTCCATCTAAACAAAAGTCATAGTCGCCTGAATAATTGGGGTCTATTTTTTTGTTAGGTTTTTTCAGCGTAGGACATATCCCCTGAATATAAGTCTGTGCAAATTTCTCTCCAAAGTCTCTGGGAGCAGATATTTCAAAAATCCATAGATTAGGGTTTGCGTCAATATATTCAGTTCTTATTTCAAGATACTGCTCGTAGGTAAGTCCTCCTCTTTCAATCAGATTGCAAATCAAATATTCATATTCATTGAAAGGAAAAATAGAATTGTCATTTTCAAGCAATTTCAGTACCTCCTCCAACTCTTTTTGTGAACCAGTAAAATTTTGAATAATTTTATTCTTTAACTCTGTAAGTTCCATTTTCTGTCTTAATAAGTTGCAAATAATCCAAGTAAGCGTTTTCAGAAAAATCGGAATATTTTTCAAAGTATTCAAAATGAATAGGAAGTTGCTCTAAATCTCCTCTAAGCACCTTGTGCGTTGCAAAAAGCTTCTTAAAAAGCCAATTCATAACTTCACTATTTAATAATTCGGTGAGTTGTTGTGTTTTCAGTGGTATATTTTGAGGGATAAACAAGTTGGCACTATTGAGAATGTAATGTTGCCCCGTATCAAAATAAAAACACAAATCAGAGCAGATGAATCTATAAATAACTTTTTCTTTGGACTGATAAAGTTCAATAGGTGCAACTTGCTGGAACTTAGAAAAATCGTTCAAAATAAAGCAGGTGGGTTCTTTCAAACCAGATTTCGTAATATCAGAACCTTTGTAGATTGGAACATATCCTTCTCGGGGTTCATTGATACAAAACTTTTTATTATTTCCTGTAACAATTCCCAACGCCCAAGTTGCCCTATTTTTCAGCGTAAAATGTTGAATAGAATATAGATGCTTGATAACCTTTGCTTCTTCTTCTGTTGTCCAGAAATTAAGTATTTGTCTTGGCATTTGGATAAAAGATTGAATGCTTCTTTGAAAAGTAGCATTTTCTGTACAACATTCAACCTTATCATTGAATTTTACCAATTTATTTTCTAATATAATCGCCTGAGCCTTCGTAAGCAAGCCCTTAAAAGCCTTTCCATAATCTGTGAATTTCAATATCTTTTTCTCTAAAACTTTTTTTCTGATAAATTCAAATGCAGTTATATTAAAAAATGCTTCTTGTGTTAGAAAGCCCATATATCCATTGGGTTTGAGCAATAATAAACTTGCCCCTAAAAATAATGAGGTTGTATCCAAACTATCGCCGCATTGATACACAGAAGCATACTTTCTTTTTTCTGACTTTTCAATTTTTTTTCCCCAAGGAGGATTAGTAAAGATAAGGTCAAAATTTCTTTTTCCTCTTTGTAATTTATATGCTTCTTCTAAAAAATTACCCACCTTGATATTATTACTCTCAAATCCAAATTCATCTTTAATGCGTTTTTTGGTAATCCAAACAGCGTTTTCGTCTGTATCAAACCCATAGACA
Source organism: Raineya sp. (assembly GCF_053497555.1). NCBI lineage: Bacteria > Pseudomonadati > Bacteroidota > Cytophagia > Cytophagales > Raineyaceae > Raineya > Raineya sp. The sequence continues at coordinate 16,339 of NZ_JBRCWE010000019.1, forward strand.
TTTTCAGGTAGCACTCCTTTTCTAATTGCCTCTATGATAAAATTACCCGAACCACAACAAGGGTCTAAAAAAGTAAAGTTAGGCTGTATAGGTATATCTTTCAGCATATCTCTTACAATCCAAGAAGGTGTGTAGTAAATTCCTTCTTTATTTCTGTAAGATTCTGTTAAGGAATTTTCATATTCCTTGCCTATATCTTCTCCAAACTTCGTTTGAATAAAGGTGAGTTTGTCTTTATGTTTATGTAGATGAGCATCTTTGAGTAGTTTATTAGCCCGTGCCTTCAGCTTTTCCTTACCTGCAACATCTGACATAAACTTTTCAAAAGACTCTTGTAAAACCAAACCTTTGTTATTTTGAATTAAGTAGCCCGTTTTTATCCAGTTCCGAATAGTTGCAGTCGAAACATTGGCTTTTTTTGCCGCTTGTTCAATAGTCAGTCCGTATGGCTCAACTTCACCAAAAATATTTATTTGCATAATTTGCACTCAAAATTAAAATTTCTGGAAAAGTTCATTTCTCATCAATACTCTGCTACTGCCTCTGCAATAATATCACAAGCCTCATTCATCTGATTTTCATTGATGATGAGCGGTGGGGCAAAACGAATTTTATCGCCGTGTGTGGGTTTAGCAAGTAAGCCTTTTTCCTTCATTGCAAGGCACAAATCCCAAGCGGTTTTACCATTTTTTTCTTTAATATCTACTGCATTAAGAAGCCCTTTACCACGTACCGCACTGATTTTTTCAGGATAGCGTTGCATCAGTTCTTGCATACGTCTGCGGAAAAGGATACCCACTTTTTCAGCATTTTCGGGGAGTTTTTCGTCTTTGATTACCTGTAAAGCAGTCATTGCTATTGCACAAGCCAGCGGATTGCCTCCAAAAGTAGAGCCGTGCTCGCCCGGTTTTATGCAAAGCATCACTTCATCATCAGCCAGCACCGCAGAAATAGGATAGGTGCCTCCTGACAGAGCTTTACCCAAAATAAGCATATCAGGACGTACATTTTCGTGATGTGAGGCAAGTAATTTACCTGTTCTCCCCATACCTGTTTGCACCTCGTCCATCATCAGCAATACATTATATTTTTTACAAAGCTCGGCACATTTCGCAAGATAGCCTTCATCAGGAACAAAAACACCCGCTTCACCTTGAATAGGCTCAACCCAAAAACCACAAACATTCGGATTTTGAAGAGCTTTTTCTAATGCTTCTGTATCGTTGTAAGGAATAATCTGATAGCCGGGCATAAAAGGACCAAAATCGCGAGTAGCTGTTTTATCCGTAGAAGCTGAAACAATTGCCAGGGTTCTACCGTGGAAATTTCGTTGTACAGCCACAATAATCGCCTGATTTTCGGGAATACCTTTTTTCTGATACCCCCATTTGCGGGCAAGTTTCAAAGCGGTTTCGTTGGCTTCTGCTCCCGAGTTCATCATTAGCACTTTGTCGTAGCCAAAATATTCTGCCATATATTTTTCGCATAAGCCCAATTTATCATTGTAAAATGCCCTTGAAGTAAGTGTAAGCGTTTGGGCTTGCTCTATAAGAGCCGATATGATACGAGGGTGGCAATGACCCTGATTGACAGCACTATAAGCAGAAAGAAAATCAAAATATTTCTTGCCCTCAACGTCCCAAAGAAAAATACCCTCTCCTTTGGCAAGTACCACAGGAATAGGATGATAATTGTGGGCACCATAACGTTCCTCTAATGCAATAGCCTCTTGCGTTGAAATTAAAGTGGTAGTTGTCATAAAATTAAACTTTTTGGTATTACATTGCGTTGAATAAAAAAGTTTGAAGGGTATTTGCAAGTATATTTGCAAAAATATTAAAAATTATGGAGTTTTCATATTTCGGAAAGAAAAAAACAAACAATTTGCCTACTCTTGAAAAAGATGACTACTACTACAACGAGCAAGGATTTATGGTTTTTACAGAAAAATATCATCTCAAACGTGGCTATTGTTGCCAAAGTGGCTGTAAGCATTGCCCTTTTGGCTTCAAGAAGCAAAACGAAAAACCTTGATGAAAATCATTGATTTTTGGGGGCTTTTGTTGTAACTTTGCAAAAATTTAATCAAAAAAATAATGAAACAACGTTTTTGGGCTATTCTATTCTTTTTCTTGCTTATTGGTGGCAATCTTTTTGCCCAAAGCCAAGAAAATGCCGTTGAAGAGTTTTTCCGTACCGAAAGCAAGTTTTACGTTGTAGTAGCAGTGCTTGCTATCGTAATGATAGGACTTTTGGGGTATGTGATTTATTTAGATAGAAAAACAAAAAAATTGGAAAAGCAGATTTTTGGTGAAAAAAATCCTTTTCAAGAAGCCAAGAAATAACTTTTTCTGTTGAAATCTAAAATTCTACAAAAATGAAACCTACACATATTGTTGCTATTGTTGCTATCGCAATTGCCGTTGGGGTACTGATAACCTCTATGGGCAGTGTTACGGAGTATGTGGATTTTTCCGTAGCTCAGGAAATACACGCCAAAGGCAAAGATAAAGATTTACATATTGTTGGTACGCTTCCCAAAGATAAGTCGGGAAAAGTAGTAGGTATGCAGTACGAGCCTCGTCTCAATCCGAACTTGTTTGTGTTTGAAATGATTGATAACAAAGGCAATCGTGAAAAAATATACTATAACGATGCCAAACCCCAAGATTTTGAGCGTTCCGAACAGATTGTAATTGTTGGCTCTTACAACAAAGATAAAAAGTTTATCGCCAAGCAAATCCTGATGAAATGCCCTTCTAAATACGAAGGTGAGCAGAAAAAAATATAGAATTTCCTCGCAAACAAGTTTTACCCAATGAAGCCTCAACTTATTCTTTTTATTTTTTTTCTACTTTTTTCTTTTGCAAAAGCCCAAACTCACGAGTCGCAAATCAGAATGGATATTGCAGAAGGGTTACAGGCAGAACCAAAATCAAATACAGATTTACCAAAATTAAACAATATTCAATCTATAAACATTGTTCATAAAAAAATAGAAATTGCTGAAAAAAAAGAACTTATACAAATTTCCCCAAGTGTTTCACATACAAGGTTAAAAAGAAATCTTAAATTTGGAAAAGCCATACAAGCTACCGATAGCCTACCTACACATAAGCCATTTTTTCAACGTTTGGGCTGTTTCTTGAAAGAGCCTTTGCAACTTATCTCTCTGGGAGTAGAACTTTTTGAACTCACCAAACCGCCCAAAAATGCTTTTGCCGTCATTTTGTATGTTATTTACATTGTGCCTCTATTTGCCATTATTACGGCTTTCATTTTGGGCGGAGTGATTGGGCTGATTACCTTCATATTTATCAGTGGAGCTATTAGTTTTCTGATTTATTGGGGTATTTTGGCACTATTGGGAATATCCCTAACAGGAGCATTCATCTTTTGGGGGCTTCTGGTAGCATTTTTAGTCGGATTGGTTGTATATTTACTTTTGGTGCGTCTATGTTAGAAAATATTGAGGTCTGCCCTATCTGCGAAAATACTTTCTTTGAGCCTTTTCTTACTTGTAAAGATTATACCGTGAGCGGTGAAACATTCAACCTGCAAAAATGTTCTGCTTGCGGCTTTGTACTGACTTCGCCACGCCCCTTACAAACTTTGTTGGGAAATTATTACAAGTCCGAAAATTATATTTCACACTCCGACACCCAAAAGGGACTTATCAATCAAATGTACCATTGGGTAAGAAAAATTGCTTTGAAACGTAAATTACGGCTTATCGAAAGGCTTCATCACTTTCAGAAAGGAAACCTATTAGACTTTGGCTGTGGCACGGGCTATTTTCTGAAAACCCTACTGCAAGCAGGCTGGCAAGCCGATGGGGTTGAACCCGATGAAAATGCTCGTAAAATAGCTTCCGAAAATACCAATCAATCTATTTTTGCCTCTTGGCAAGAAATTAGAAACACACAATTTGATATTATTACCCTTTGGCACGTTTTGGAGCATATTCCCAATCTCAATGAAATAATTTTAGAGCTTACATCTTTGCTAAAACCCAAAGGCAAACTTGTAATAGCCCTACCCAACCGAGAAAGTTATGATGCCCAAGTTTTTGGTGCTTTTTGGGCGGCTTATGATGTGCCTCGTCATCTTTGGCATTTTTCCAAAAAAGATATACTCGCTCTTTCCCAAAAACATCATCTGCAAATTCAGGAAATTTTGCCAATGCCCTTTGATGCCTACTACATTAGCCTGATGAGTACCCTTTATCAAACAGGCAAAACACAATTTTTAAGAGCTTTTTGGCAAGGTTTTCTTTCCAATCTGAAAGCAGGCAAACAAAATACTTCTAGTTTGATTTATGTTTTGAAAACGAACTAATTGTGATTGTTTTGGTATAGTTTGTACAAAACAGGAAACAGGATTTTAGAAAATAGTTGTCAGACAGAAAAAATGAGAGATAAAGTCCTTAAAGGCTTGAACATCAAACCCTGAACATTTTGAACACAAATAATTTTGGTATAAAAGTGCAATGAAAATCAGTAGTGGCATTGATAAAAGTCAAGGTCTTATTTTTCATAAACGCCTAAATTGCTCCAAAAATGAAATTCTTTATGGTATCCTCACAAAATAAAACCTTTCAAGACGAAGTAGTAACTGCTTTTCAGCAGTTGCAGACTGATATTTGCTCTGCCATAGAAAAAGCCGATGGCAAAGGTACTTTTTCCAAAGATGAATGGCAAAGAGCCGAAGGCGGTGGCGGACTTACCCGTATCTTGCAAAATGGCAATGTTTTAGAAAAAGCAGGCGTGAATTTTTCCAAAGTATTCGGTACGTTTACCCCACAAATGGCAAGTAAATTGCAAATGCCCGAAGGAGAGTTTCTTGCCACAGGCGTTTCTATTGTAATGCACCCCGAAAGCCCTATGGTGCCTATTATTCATATGAACGTGCGTTATTTTGAAATGCAGACTGCCGATAACAGACTCATTTATTGGTTTGGTGGTGGCATTGACCTCACACCGCATTATATTGATAAAGAAGATGCTCGCTTTTTTCACCAAAAACTCAAAGAAGTTTGCGATAAATATCACCCCGAATTTTACCCAAAATTCAAACAATGGGCTGATGACTACTTCTTTATCAAACATCGTAACGAAACGCGTGGTATCGGTGGCATTTTCTTTGACAGATTGCAAGAAAATGAAGAGATTAGCAAAGAAAAACTATTTGACTTTGTGCTTGATGTTGGCAGGAGTTTTGCTCCTATTTACAGCCATTTGATTGCCAAAAACAAAAATTTGCCTTTTGGCGAAAAAGAAAAACAATGGCAACTTATTCGCAGAGGACGTTATGTAGAATTTAATTTGGTGTATGATGTGGGTACAAAATTCGGATTGGAAACCAATGGCAGAATAGAATCTATCTTGATGAGTTTGCCCAAACAAGCCGAATGGCATTATTGTTTCACCCCAGAACCAAACTCCAAAGAAGCCGAAACGCTCGCCTTGTTACAAAAAGGCATAAATTGGTTGTAAGAAAACAAGATTTAGCAAAAAGCCCTCATTTTTACTATGAGGGCTTTTCTTTGAACAATTATCTATTTCTGCCGTATTGTTCGTGGCTGGAAACCCAATCGGAAGAAGAAATCGCAGAAGCCAGCGAAATCTCCCCTGCCAGCACCACGCCTGCTACAATTTCGGCAAACTTATTCACAGAGCCGCGTCCTACACAGCCCAGCATACGCAAACATTCGTTTTGCGTAGCCAGCTTAATACCTCCTCCGTGGGTAGCGACAATCAGCGAAGGAATAGTAATATTCATATACAAATCACCTTCGGGAGTGAGTTCGGAGTACATAATACCCGCAGAAGATTCGGATACATTGGCTACATCTTGCCCTGTGGCAATAAACATTGCTGTAATTCCATTGGCAGAATGTAAGCCGTTGTTGTTGGCACCTGAAAGTATTGCCCCTACATTGGCAACGTGATAATGATATACGAGCTGTTCAGGTTCTACACGCATAATTTGCGTAAGCACCTCTCTCTTGATAGTACATTCAGCCACTACACGCTTGCCACGCGTACGCATTACATTGATTTGAGAGGCTTTTTTATCTGTGGCAAAATTAGATTCCAAGTAAAAATTTTTAATTTTTCCTTGTGGATAAGCATCTAAAATCCAACTGCAAGCGGCAAAAGTAGCACGCCCTACCATATTCTGCCCCGCCGCATCACCCGTAGAATAATTGAAACGCAAATAGGCAAATTTATTGGAAAGGTAGCTATCTATGTATTGCAATTTGGCAACGCTGGAAGTAGCTTCTGCTTCTTCGGCTATTTTCTTAAAGTTGGCTTGTACCCATTTTTCAAATTCGCGAGCCTCGCGAGCATTCTCAAATACAAACACAGGAGCCCTCTGCATAGCATCGCCTATCACGGTACAAGTAGCTCCACCACTCAAATTGATTACCTTCATTCCACGATTGTAAGAAGCTACAAGCGTTCCTTCGGCAGTAGCAAGTGGTATCAAGAACTCTCCTTTGGCGTGTTCGCCATTGATTTTCAGCGGTCCAGCTATACCCATTGGCACTTGGGCTACTCCTACAAAATGCTCGCAATTGCCCTGTGTGATGTGGGGGTCAAAAGAATATTTGGTGATGTGATTTACCCCCTCAAAATCGGGATTAACGTTCTTTTTTACAAAGTCATTGATAAATTTCTGCCTCGCCTTGATTGCCTCTTCGGAGTAGTCGTCCAAATCGTTACGAGGGATTTTGACAATACTCATATCTTCTTTGGCAATAGAATCTTCTACTTTTATTTCCAAGCTACCAAAAGGACTTGCCTTAAATTCAATCTTTACTTTGTATTTGCCTTCGGGTAAAGGGGCTTGTTTGGTAATAACATTGATTGCTCTACGCAAAGGAAATTCAATAGGATTGCTTTCCGAAATTTGTTCGGCGGCAAGAATGCGATTGTCGCCTAAATCTACAAATACATCTTTCAGAGGAATGTTTTTGTCGCCTATTTCTACCTTTTTCAAGGCTACAAGTTTGGCATCGCTCAAACGATTTTTCACCGAAAACACAACTCCATCGCTTGCGTTACGCAAACTGCCACGAGTGTAGAGTTGCTTTAATAGCATACTGGGAACGAAATTCATAACTTTTCAAATTTAACGTTAAAACTTACATTACTCAATCGCATTTTAAGCATTTTTTTAGAATTGCCAAAAAAAATCAGCGAAATTTTGCTAAAAAATCTTATAGGTAAGGAACAGATTGGCGGGGAAAATGGTTATGGGGTAGTAGTGAGTACAGAGTAATGAGTAATGAGTAATGAGTA
>NZ_JBRCWE010000020.1:0-22776 GCF_053497555.1 Raineya sp.
GTTTTCCATTACGGTACGCATACGCGTAGCTTGGTCATAAGTGAAAATATTCATACAGAGGTCATCTGTATAATCCATATAGTTTTCCTTCATATCAGGGAAATCAGGCACATCAGTACAAGAATTTACATTCGGACAGCCAAAATTTGCCGCACCAGCCGTAGGCGTATCGGCACAGAAGTCATCTACCGCACAGCCACCATCTCCCCAAATATGCCTAAGCCCTAATCCGTGCCCTATTTCGTGTGTAGCAGTACGTCCATCACCATAAGATCCTCCCAAACCTCTTCCAAAATATTGATAACCCATTACAAGACCATCAGTGTTGGCATTTTGGGCATTGCAACCTGTTGGAATACCACTAATAGGTGATTCAGGAAATTGAGCGTAGCCAAGAGTTCCTGCATCTGCTCCACCAAACTGCAAAGTCCACATATTCATATATTCATCAGGATTCCAGATGGTATTAGGCTTAATGGTGCTATTGATATAAGCCATAGTAAAGCCGGGATTCCAATTAGCCGCATTGTTTGGCAACGTATTTCTATTGATACGATTGATACCACTCGTAGCACCACCTGTTGGGTTTCGCTTGGCAAGTACAAATTCTATGCGAGTATCAGCCCCCGCAGGATGGGTATTGTAGCCCGGCGTACCAAACATTTTTCTAAAATCCTCATTGAGTACATTGATTTGGTCTTGTACTTGAGCATCACTGATATTACTTCCTGTACCTATTGCCTCCCCATTGTGTATTACGTGTACTACCACAGGAATATAATATACTCCCCCAATAGTACGAGCAGAAGCGTTACCACTTGCTATATCACGTCTCCTTTGGGCAATTGCTTTGGCTATCCAAGCCTCAAAATCTCTGTCAAAATTAGGATTGTTTTTGCGAAGTTGTTCGTTGTACTCTACACTATAACAGCGAATTTTTCCTGTACGCTGTAGAGCTTCTTGATTAAAATCTTTGAGGTAAATTCCGTTATTACTTCTTTGATGAGCATTTTTTTGTGATAAATTTTTACTTTTGTTTTCAAAATGGAGTCCCTCTTGAATAGTTTGTGCTTGCAATTGCACCCAAAAGCCCCCAAATAAGACAAGGGCTAACCTGAAAAAATAGAGTAGTTTTGTCATACGTTGTTTTAATTTTTGTAAAGAATAGTTTTGCCACAAATTTCACAATTTATTCTCATTCGCATAACAAAGGTAACCGCAAATGTAAGTTTTCACCAAAGAAAATTTTGCGATACTTGCTTATTTTGAAATTTTAGCCTATTAAATTTCAAAAAAACACTGATTAACCCGTAAGTTTTAAGCGAATTTTACAGAAAAATGTTACAACACCAATGATTGAAAAACTTTACCAAATCGCTCAAAAAAAAGAACGTAAGATAATTGGCTTAATGTCAGGCACTTCGCTTGATGGGCTGGATATTGCCTTATGCAAATTCAGCGGCTCAGGTTTGCAAACCAAAGTAGATTTGCTCGCATTTGATACTATCCCCTATTCCGAGCAAATACGCTCCGAAATCAAAAAAGTATTTGCTAAAAAAAATACTGATTTAGAACAGGTTACACTATTACATAACTATTTAGGCAAATATTTTGCAGATTTGGTGCTTCAATTTTTAGCCAAAAACCAATACACTGGACAAGAAATTGACCTGATTGCCTCTCACGGACAAACTATTTTTCACGCACCCAAGCATTTACACCAAAATCTATTATTTGGTAATGCCACGCTTCAAATTGCTGATGCTGACCAAATTGCTTACCGCACAGGGATTGTTACCTTAAGTGATTTTCGGCAAAAACACATCGCCGCTGGCGGCGAAGGGGCTCCGCTTGCTATTTATGGAGATTTTTTGCTATTCAAAAAAGAAGGTGAAAACCGCATCTTACTCAATATTGGTGGCATTTCTAATTTTACTTATATTCCTGCTTCTTGCAATCCGCAAGAGGTTTGGGCAACCGATACAGGTACAGGAAACACCCTTTTAGACTTTTTTACCCAAAAATTTTTTCAAAAACCCTATGATGAAAATGGTAAAATTGCTCAATCGGGTACTTGCAACAATTTCCTGCTTCAAAAACTTTTAGCAAACCCATTTTTTCAGCTTCCTTTTCCCAAAAGTACAGGACAAGAAACCTTTAATTTTACTTGGGTAGAAAGAATTTTGCAAGAATATCATCTGCCAATCAGTCCGCAAGATTTACTCTGCACACTCACACATTTTACTGCAAAAGGCATTTTGAAGGGCTTGCAAAACATTCAAGAGCAAAATTTGACAATCTATGTGAGCGGGGGTGGTGCAAAAAATCAGTTTCTCATAAGCCTGTTGCAAGAATATTATGCTGTTTTGCCTTTTGAAAATTTAGGAATATCTGCTGATGCCAAAGAAGCTGTTTTATTTGCTCTGCTTGCCAATGAAACTATCACAGGTAGTAAAATTGCCATAGGGCAAAATCCTTGTGTTTGTATGGGGAAAATTTCACTTCCCTACTGATTTGGCAGAGTTGTCCAAAAATATTATATTGCAAGCGAAAATTTGCTATTTACACTCAAATAATGTCTTTACCGCTGAATATTACACCGCTTGCTTTGCAAGAAATCAGAAATATCAAAGCTAATAAGGGGATACCTTCTGAATATGCTTTACGCATAGGCATACGTGGAGCAGGTTGTGGAGCTTCGTTTCTCATTGGCTTTGATAAACCCAAACCCACTGACGAAATTTACGAAACCGAAGACTTGCAAATCCTTATTGATAAAAGGCATCTGATGTATATTATTGGTATTCAAGTAGATTTTGAAGAAACTACCGAAGGCAGAGGCTTCACTTTTACAAAAACAACTTAAACAAAAAAGCAATGACTAAACAAGAACTTATTTCGCAAATCAACCCTAATGATGTGGGCATTTTCGGAAAATTATTCGGATTGCCTTTTGATGAAAATACTGCTGATTTAGTAATTATTCCTGTGCCTTGGGAAGTAACCGTTTCGTATGGTGCAGGCACAGCCTATGCTCCCGAAGAGATTTTGTACGCCTCCGCCCAAGTAGATTTATATGACGCTGATATTGAAAATGCTTGGCATTTGGGCGTAGCAATGCTCCCTTTTCCGCACAAATGGCTAGAGCTCAGCGAAACTTTGCGAGAAGAAGCCGAAACCTACATTGATTGGCTAGAAGAAGGTATGCCCGAAGATGCAGACCAAGAAGTTACTTATTTGCACGAAATTCCCGAAGTGATTAACAAAGAGAGTGCAAAACTCAATCAGTGGGTAAAAGAAACTGCTACCTATTGGCTCAATCAGGGGAAAATTGTAGCCCTACTCGGCGGCGACCACAGCACCCCTCTTGGTCTGTTGCAGGCTCTTGCCGAAAAGTACAATAATTTTGGTATTTTACAAGTTGATGCCCACGCCGACCTCCGAAAAGCCTACGAAGGATTTGAGTTTTCTCACGCCTCCGTAATGTATAATGCCCTAAAAATTCCACAAATCTCAAAGCTCGTACAAATCGGTATTCGCGATTATTGCGAAGCAGAAATGCAAATTATCCAAGAAAATCCACAAAGGATAAAAACTTTTTTTGACCAAAACCTAAAAGAAGCTCTCTACACAGGCAAAAATTGGGCAAACCTTTGTGATGAAATCATCAAAGAACTCCCCGATAATGTGTATATCAGTTTTGATATTGACGGACTTGACCCCAAACTTTGCCCCAACACGGGTACTCCTGTGGCAGGTGGCTTTGAGTTTAATGAAATCACGTTTTTGCTTAAAAAATTAGTCAATGCAGGCAAAAAAATTATTGGTTTTGATTTGGTAGAAGTTGCCTGTGGCGATGTAGAAAATAGCGAATGGGACGCCAACGTAGGAGCAAGAATGCTTTTCAAACTTTGCAACTGGACGGGCGTTTCGCAAGGAAAACTCAAAAAAAGATAAAATTTCAACAATAGTTTTGTTAATATAGCAAAATATTCCTACCTTTGCACCACTTATCCAGAAAGCCGGAGACACGGGGTCTATGAAGGCTTGGCAACCCTTCCTTATTTTTGGAAACGGTGCCAACTCCCGCCCAAAGCAATCTGCTTATGGGAAAGATAAGTGTAAGCCATTCTTACTTGCCTACACTTCGCTTGTCTGCCTGTCTTTTTGGAATTTTTTACAAATTCAAAATTAAAATTTTCAAATGGAGGAAATTTTTATCGTCAGCGAGTCTCTTGAAGGTGGTTATGAAGCCAAATCACTTCAAAATAGCATTTTTACTCAAGCTGAGACACTGGAAGAATTAAGAGAAAACATTAAAGATGCAGTAAAATGCCATTTTGCAGAGGGCAATACACCTAAAATAATTCGTCTACACTTTGTAAAAGAGGAGGTATTTGTGGTATGAAATTACCAAGAGATTTATCAGGTTTAGAGCTTGCCCAAAAATTAAAAAAATTTGGATATGAAATTACAAGGCAAACAGGCAGTCATATCAGACTTACAACCCAGGAAAAGGGAGAACATCACATTACTATACCTGCTCATAACCCGTTGAAGGTTGGCACATTATCCGCTATTCTTTTGGAAGTTGCTCAACACTTCAATATCAGCAAAAATGAAGTTATTGAAGAAATTTCTTAAAATCTTTTTTATCAAATGACCAGCCCAAACATTTACGATATCCTCAAAGAGCGTATCCTTGTGCTTGATGGTGCAATGGGTACAATGATTCAGCAATACAAACTCACCGAAGCCGATTATCGTGGAGAACGTTTCAAAGATTTTCCTCACGACCTCAAAGGCAATAACGACCTGCTTTCCATTACCCAGCCGCATATTATTCAAGAAATTCATCGCAAATATTTAGAAGCAGGAGCCGACATCATTGAAACCAACACCTTCAATGGTACGCGTATTTCTATGGCAGACTACCATATGGAGGATTTGGTCTATGAACTCAATTTCCAGTCTGCAAAAATAGCCAAAGAAGTTTGTGAGGAATTTACTCGCCAAAACCCTGCAAAGCCTCGTTTTGTAGCAGGCTCTATTGGTCCTACCAATAAAACTGCCTCTCTTTCGCCCGATGTCAATAACCCAGGTTACAGAGCCATTACTTTTGATGAACTCGTAGAAGCCTACACCGAACAAATTAGAGGGCTGATAGACGGCGGAGCAGATATTTTACTCATTGAAACCATTTTTGATACACTCAACGCCAAAGCCGCTCTTTTTGCCATTGAAACATATTTTGAAAAAACAGGTAAGCGATTGCCTATAATGGTTTCTGGCACAATTACCGATGCTTCGGGGCGAACACTATCAGGACAAACCGCAGAGGCTTTCTTGATTTCTGTTTCCCACTTACCTTTGCTTTCAGTAGGTTTCAATTGTGCTTTGGGAGCAGATTTGTTGCGTCCATATTCAGAAGAAATAGCCAAAAAAGCTCCTTTTTATACTTCTGCTCACCCCAACGCAGGTTTGCCCAATGCCTTTGGCGAATACGACCAAAGCCCTGAAGAAATGGCTAAAATTGTAGAGGATTTCTTGAAAGATGGACTGGTAAATATCATTGGAGGTTGTTGCGGCACTACCCCTGCTCATATCAAACTTATTGCAGAACTGGCTCAAAAATACAAGCCTCGTCCTTTACCCCCTGATGACGAAATTTCTAAATATTCAGGTTTAGAGCCTCTGAAAGCTACCAAAGAAATTCGCTTCATCAACGTTGGGGAACGTACTAATGTAACAGGCTCAAGAGCTTTTGCTCGGCTTATCAAAGAAGAAAAATATGAAGAGGCTCTGGCAGTGGCTCGTTCGCAAGTAGAAGGCGGTGCTCAGATGATTGATGTCAATATGGACGAGGGAATGTTAGATTCTGAAAAAGCTATGGTTACCTTCCTGAATCTGATTGCCTCTGAACCCGATATTGCCCGTTTGCCCATTATGATTGATAGCTCTAAATGGAGTGTTATTGAAGCAGGACTCAAATGCGTGCAAGGGAAGGCTGTGGTAAATTCTATTTCACTCAAAGAAGGCGAAGAGGATTTTATTAAAAAGGCAACACTTATCAAAAAATATGGAGCGGCAGTAATTGTAATGGCATTCGACGAGCAAGGACAAGCCGATACTTACGAAAGACGCATACAAATCTGTGAAAGAGCCTATAAAATTCTTACTGAAAAAGTTGGTTTCCCTCCCGAAGACATCATTTTTGACCCCAATATTCTCACCGTTGCCACTGGTATTGAAGAACATAACAACTACGCCGTAGATTTTGTACGTGCTACCGAATGGATTAAGAAAAACCTTCCACACGCCAAAGTTTCAGGTGGAGTAAGTAATATCTCATTTAGTTTCAGGGGTAATGATGTTGTCCGCGAAGCAATGCACTCGGCGTTTTTGTACCGAGCTATTCAGGCAGGTATGGATATGGGCATTGTAAATGCAGGACAACTCGCCGTATATGAAGAAATTCCCAAAGACTTATTAGAACTTGTTGAAGACGTATTATGGAACAGAAGACCTGATGCCACAGAACGCTTGGTAGCTTTTGCGGAGCAAATCAAAAATAAAAGCGGGAAAACGCAAGAAGTGGATTTAGCTTGGCGAAATGAACCCGTAGAAAAACGCTTGGCTCACGCCCTTATCAAAGGCATTGCCGATTTTATTGAAACTGATGTAGAAGAGGCTCGGCAAAAATATGCTCAACCTTTGCAAATCATTGAAGGTCCGCTTATGGACGGAATGAATATCGTAGGCGACCTGTTTGGGGAAGGTAAAATGTTTTTGCCACAAGTAGTAAAATCGGCAAGAGTAATGAAAAAAGCTGTGGCTTATCTTTTGCCTTATATGGAGGCTGAAAAAAAAGGCAACTCTAATGCAGGCAAAATATTACTTGCCACCGTAAAAGGCGATGTTCACGATATTGGGAAAAATATTGTGGGCGTAGTGCTTGCTTGCAATGGCTTTGAAATCATTGATTTAGGTGTTATGGTGCCTACCCAAAAAATTTTAGAAGAGGCTAAAAAGCACCAAGTTGATATTATTGGTCTTTCAGGACTAATTACGCCCAGCCTTGATGAAATGGTAGGCGTTGCCAAAGAAATGGAACGTGAGGGTTTCAAAATACCTTTGCTCATTGGTGGAGCTACCACTTCAAAAGCTCACACGGCTGTAAAAATTGCTCCTAATTATTCAGAACCCGTGATACACGTACTTGATGCAAGCCGTAGTGTGCCTGTAGCAACCAAACTGCTCTCTAAACAAAAAGGTGAAAAAGAAAATTTTGTTGAAGGAATCAAACAAGAGTATGAAAAAATCCGCAATGATTTTCTCAATCGTAAGCAAGAAAAAAATTACATCTCTCTGCAAGAAGCACGTCAAAATAAGTTCAAAATAGATTGGACAAAAACACAAATTCATAAGCCAAAATTTTTGGGCAACAAGTATTTTATCAATTACGATTTAGCTGAAATTGCCAAATACATAGATTGGACACCCTTTTTCCAAACTTGGGAACTTGCAGGCAAATTTCCTCAAATACTTGATGACGAGATAGTGGGGACAGAAGCCAAAAAACTATATGCCGATGCTCAAAAAATGCTTGCCGAAATCATTCAAAACAAATCTCTACAAGCAAATGCAGTGATTGGGTTTTATCCTTGCAATACTATCAATGATGATGATATTTTGCTTTATGATTTTGAAGAAACGGAAATTGTCATACCTTGTACCAAACACAACGGACACACTCATAAAAAGTATGAGGTAAAAAAACAACCTCTTTTGCTAAAAAAAGTTTTACAACCTATTGCAAGCGAAGAGTTTTCAGAAAAAGAAAATGAAATAGCAATTATTCACACACTCCGTCAGCAAAACCAAAAATCCGAAGGTTTGCCTAACTTCGCCCTTGCCGATTTCATTGCTCCACAAGAAACAGAGCAAATAGATTATATAGGCTTTTTTGCTGTTACGGCGGGTATTGGTTTAGAAAAATTGGTAGAAAAATACGAAAAAGACCACGACGACTACAATAGCATTATGGCAAAGGCTCTTGCCGATAGGCTTGCCGAAGCCTTTGCTGAGCTTATGCACGAGCGTGTGCGTAAGGAATTTTGGGGATACTCGCCCAATGAAAATTTTACGAATGAAGAGTTGATAAAAGAAAAATATGTGGGTATTCGCCCTGCTCCGGGCTATCCTGCCTGCCCCGACCACACCGAAAAAGCCACTATTTTTGAACTCTTGCAAGCTACTGAAAAAATTGGCTTGCAACTGACTGAAAGTTTTGCGATGTACCCTGCGGCGGCAGTCTGTGGAATGTATTTTGCCCATCCCGAAAGTCGTTATTTTGGTTTGGGTAAAATTGCCAAAGACCAAGTGAGTGAATACGCCCAACGCAAACAAATAAGCATAGAAGAAGCTGAAAAATGGTTAAGCCCCGTGTTGAACTATTAAAAAATTTCTATTTTTCTTGTTAATTTGACAAACTATCTGTAAAATAGCGGTTCAATAAACCTTTGCTTTATGAATATTGGTGCTTATTTACGTGAAGTATTGCAAGAAAATGAAGAGGTAATTGTGCAAGATTTAGGCACTTTTCAGACTTCTTATGCCAGTGCAGAAATTCACCCTGTTACGCATTTATTTTCGCCTCCCAATAAAAATATCAATTTCCACACCAAAACCAAAGCCTCCAATTTGATTTTGGAGCATTATATTTCCCAAAAGGAAAGTGTTCCCATAGAGGAAGCCAAAGAACAAGTACGTAATTTCGTAAGTAATCTAAAAATGAATTTGGGGATAGAAAAGCGTATCGCATTAGAGAGTTTAGGGGAATTGGTTTTGCAGGTAAATGACGAAATAGAATTCAAACAAAACAAGCAAACCAATATTCTAAATGATAGCTTTGGCTTGCCTGAAATTTATGCCAAATTAGTGGATAATAAAGACTCTGCCTCTAAATCGCAACCTTCCCCTCAAAGCTCTACCCGAAAAATTCAGGCTCCCCCCAAAGAAGAAGGGAAAAAGGCTTGGGGTACAATTGCCGCTATTGGCTCGCTAGCTTTAGTAGTAGTGGC
Source organism: Raineya sp. (assembly GCF_053497555.1). Taxonomy (NCBI): domain Bacteria; kingdom Pseudomonadati; phylum Bacteroidota; class Cytophagia; order Cytophagales; family Raineyaceae; genus Raineya; species Raineya sp. The sequence continues at coordinate 9,084 of NZ_JBRCWE010000020.1, forward strand.
TGTGATTTACGTAGTAGCCATAGATAGTAGCTTGAACCCTTTCAATAAACTTTTAAGCAAAAAGAAAGAACAACCTAAAAAAGAAGAAGTCAAAAAAGACGAAAATACGCTCGCAGATAATCAAAACACCGAAAATAATACGCAAGAACTACCCAAAGAGCAAAATACTACCTCTGAAAATAATACTTCGCAAGAAAGCACCACAACAAATACTACCACCAACGAAAATACTACGGAAAATAAAACCCTTGCCGATAATAACACCCAAACTTCCGTAAAGCAACAAGAAACAGAAACTAAAACAACCACCGAAACCAAACAGAATCAGGAAAGCAAACCGCAAGGCGATGGTATGCTCGTAGAGGCACGAAACAATCAGTTTTATATTGTAATTGCAGGTTTTGGAAATCAGGCAAATGCCTATAAAAAAGCCCGCGAAACCAAGAAAATGGGCTTGGATAACGTAAAAATTATACCTCCTTTTGATGCCAAAAATCTGTATCGTGTGGCAGTAGGTGGCTACAATTCACGCCCCGAAGCAGATAGTAAATTGGAAGAAATTAAAAATGTTTTGGGTGTTGATGCTTGGATATTAAAATACTAAAATGCTACGCACCGTTATTCTCCTTTTGCTTTCCAATATTTTTATGACTTTCGCTTGGTATGGGCATCTAAAATTCAAAGAAACTGCCCTATGGAAAGTCATCTTGGTCAGTTGGGGTATTGCCTTTTTGGAGTATTGCTTACAAGTACCCGCCAATCGTTACGGACATCAATACTTTTCTGCGGCACAACTTAAAATTTTACAAGAAGTTATTACGCTTGTAGTATTCGCAGGCTTTTCTATTTTTTACCTGAAAGAAACTATTCGCTGGAATTATATTGTAGCATTTTTCTTTATCATTCTGGCTGTATTTTTTATGTTTAAGAAATGGTAAATTACATTTTCTTTTCTCTACTTACACCTCTGTTATTATACTTCATAAAAACATAATTTTGCTTGGGCAGTTTTTATGTTATTATTTTGTATTTTTGTAGAAGCAAAACTAAAACCTGTATGAAAAAAATTGCAACTTTTTTAGCCTTTATGATTTGGAACTGGGCAATGGCTCAAAATATCCCCAAAGAATTGGTAGTAGCGATTGGACATACTAAAATGGACAAGCAAGGCGTGCAAGTGGATAAGCCTTTACAAGAATATTTGCAAAAAAAATTGCAAATGCCTGTGAAGGTAATTTATCCTAAAAACATCTTTGAAATGCTTGAAAAGGTAGATAGTGGCAAAATCCACGTCATTGATGTCAATCCTTTTGGGTATGTAATGGCTTCTTTGAATGGAAAAGTTGATGTTATTGCTATTCGGGGCGATAAAAACAAAAATTTGGAAACCTATAATAGCTGTTTGCTGGTAAATGCTAAATCTCAAGTAAAAACTCTCGCCGACCTCAAAAAAATGGGTAGTAAATTGGAAATGGCTTTTGTAAATGCCGCCTCTACCTCAGGGCATCTGGTACCACGCTTATACCTTAATTCTCAAAAAATAGATGCCGAAGTAGTTTTCAAAGATGTGAGCTTCAAAGGCACACACGCCAATGTAGCAGAGTATATTCACAAAACTCCCAACGCCGTAGGAGCTTGTGCATACAGCTTTTTGCAAGACCAAATCAATGCAGGAAAATACAAAAAAGAAGATTTTCGTATTCTTTGGATTTCTCCTGAAATTCCTCACGGACCTGTGGCTATTTTGAAAGAGTTAGATGCAAGTTTCCGCCAGAAAGTACAGAATGCTTTTTTGGCTATTCCCCAAGATGCCCCTGAATTGTGGCAAATGATTGTAGCCAATTGGAACGCCAAAGTTGAAAATGTTTCCTACATCAAAGGCGATGATAAAGCCTTTGATAATCTTCGCAAAATTACCAACGAAGCCGATGACCTCATTCTCATTTTGAATTTTTATAGAGATTAAAAATTTGCGATTTTTTTTTGGATAAAATAAAAATTACTTTTACCTTTGCGTTCCTAAAAATTGAAAAGGTTATGTCAAGAGTTTGCCAACTTACAGGAAAACGCCCCCGAGTAGGAAATAATGTTTCTCACGCCAACAATAAAACCAAAAGAAGATTTGATATCAATCTTCAAACTAAAAAGTTTTATTCTCCTGAACTCGGTGAATGGATTACTTTGAAAGTTTCTGCCAAAGCCTTGCGTACTATCAACAAAAAAGGTATTGACGCAGTTATCAAAGAATCGGCGAAAAAAGGTACTTTGCACGCTTAGCGAATACTACCTTTCACAAGAGAGCAAATCTATGTAGGTTTGCTCTTTTGTGTTTTTTATACCAAGATTTAAGAAACTTACAAGATTTTCCGCATAGGTTTGAAAAGGTTAATTTTTAGGTTTGAAAAAGGTTTGATTACTCAAAAAATTGCAAGAAAATGCTTGACAAATTAGAAGCCATCAAAAATCGCTTTGAAGAAGTGAGCCACCAAATCACCCTGCCCGAAACTATGGCAGATATGAAAACTTTTGCAAAGCTCAATAAAGAATACAAAGATTTGCAAAAAATTGTTGATAAATACAATGAATATAAACTTGTTTTGGGAAACATTGAAAATGCCAAGCAAGTCATTGCCAACGAAAAAGACGAGGATTTTCGTGAAATGGCAAAAATGGAGTTAGACGAACTTTTACCCAAAAAAGAACAAATTGAAGAAGAAATCAAAGTTTTGCTCATTCCCAAAGACCCTAACGACAGCAAAAACGTAATTTTAGAAATTAGAGCAGGAACAGGCGGCGACGAGGCTTCGCTTTTTGCAGGCGATTTGCTGGAAATGTATCAACGTTTTGCCCAAAGTCAGGGCTGGACTTTTGAGATTTTAGACTACACCGAAGGCACCGTAGGCGGCTATAAAGAAATCATTGTAAGTATCAAAGGCGAAGATGTCTATGGAAAAATGAAGTACGAATCGGGAGTGCATAGAGTACAACGTGTGCCTGCTACCGAAACACAAGGACGTGTGCATACCTCTGCCGCTACTGTAATGGTACTTCCCGAAGCCGAAGAAGTTGATATTGAAATCAATCCTGCTGATATTGAAATGCAGACCTCACGTTCGGGTGGTGCAGGCGGACAGAACGTAAATAAAGTTGAAACCAAAGTACAACTCACACACAAACCCACAGGAATTGTGGTAGTATGTCAGGTAGAGCGTTCCCAGCACGCCAATCGTGAGCGAGCAATGCAGATGCTACGTACAAAACTTTATGAAATAGAGTTTGAAAAACAAAATCAAGAGCTTATCCAACAACGCAAGTCGCAAGTACGCTCAGGCGACCGCTCCGAGAAAATTCGTACTTACAACTACCCCCAAAGTCGTGTAACTGATCATCGTATCGGTATGACCGTCTATAATCTTGACGCCGTAATGGCAGGCGATATCGGGCAATTTATTGAAGCATTACGCCTTGCTGAAAATGCAGAAAAATTGAGCGAAGGCGTAAATTAAAAGTTTGCTATTGGTTTAGGCGTATCGTTACAGCTCTTTTATGAGCTTCTAATTGTTCATTTTCAGCCATAATACTAATGGTTTCACCAATATTTTGCAAACCTTTTTTAGAGATTTTTTGAAAAGTAATTTTTCTAACGAAGCTATCTACCGAAACACCGCTATATGCACGAGCAAAACCATTGGTAGGCAAGGTGTGATTTGTGCCCGAAGCATAATCTCCTGCACTTTCGGGGGTGTAATTGCCCAAAAATACCGAACCTGCATTGATGATTTTTTCAGCTACTTTTTCTGCATTTTTCAGAGCCAAAATCAAGTGTTCGGGGGCATATAAGTTCACTAAATCCAAAGCATCGTTGGGTTTTTCCAGCACAATAATTTTACTTTGAGCAAGAGCCTTTTCGGCAATTTCGTTGCGAGGCAGGCTTATGAGCTGTTTTTGCACCTCTTGTCTTACTTTTTCAGCCATTTTGAGCGAATGAGTAACCAAAATTACTTGGCTATCGGTGCCGTGCTCGGCTTGGGAAAGCAAATCTGCGGCAACAAAGGCAGGGCGAGCTGTTTCATCTGCCCAAACCATCACCTCCGAAGGTCCTGCGGGCATATCAATCGCTACACAATCTCGGGCTACTTGCTGTTTGGCAACGGTTACAAACTGATTGCCAGGTCCGAATATTTTATAGACTTTTGGCACACTTTCCGTACCGAAAGCCATAGCTCCAATAGCTTGCACGCCCCCAATTTTGAAAATTTTATGAACTCCCACTTTCCAAGCCGCAAACAAAATAGCAGGGTGAATTTCGCCATTTTTAGCAGGGGTACATAAGATTACTTCTTTACAAGCCGCAATTTGAGCAGGTACTCCCAGCATTAGTACCGTAGAAAAGAGTGGAGCTGTTCCTCCGGGAATGTACAAACCAACTTTTTCTATACCTACGCTTTTTCGCCAACAAGTAACCCCTTCCATTGTTTGTACTTTCTTGGGTTTTTCAAGCTGTTTTTCGTGAAATTTGTAGATATTGCTGTATGCCTGCTCTATGGCTTTCCGCAGTTTTTTATCAATACTTTTGATAGCTTTCTCAATTTCCGAATCGCTTACTTGCAAATCTCCTCCATAGTTATCAAATTTCTGATTAAACTTGCGAACTGCCTTATCGCCATTTTCACGGATTTCGTCTAAAATACTTTCTACTTTACTTACAATATCGCTATAACGTGCCGTAGGGCGTTGCAAAAGGCTTTCCCATTGCTTACGAACAGGATTTTGAATAATCGTTAGCATAGCTGATAGGTTTGAATAGAGTGCAAAAATACGGATTTTGTAAAAAAACTCTTGAAAAACGTTTTTTTCTGCAAAAAATTTTTCAATTTTGAAAAATCCACTCCAAATTTTTTCTGCGTTATGTCGGTTCATTCAGAAATCAAAAAGGTAACTACACACAAGCTCTTGGAAATGAAGCATAAAGGGGAAAAAATCTCTATGCTTACTGCTTACGACTACTCACTGGCAAAAATTGTAGATGCCGCAGGTATTGATATTATTTTGGTAGGCGATAGTGCTTCTAATGTTATGGCAGGCAACGAAACCACCCTACCTATCACCCTTGACCAAATGATTTATCACGCTTCCAGCGTAGTAAGGGCTGTAAAAAGAGCTTTGGTCGTTGTAGATTTGCCTTTTGGCTCGTATCAGGGCAATTCCAAAGAAGCACTGCAATCTACCATTCGCATAATGAAAGAAACAGGCGGACACGCTATCAAAATGGAAGGTGGTGCCGAAATCGCCGAATCCATTACACGCATACTTTGTGCGGGTGTGCCTGTAATGGGACATTTAGGGCTTACGCCTCAATCTATTTATAAATTTGGCACTTACAATGTCAGAGCCAAAGAAGAAGCCGAAGCTAAAAAGCTATTGGAAGATGCTATGCTTTTGGATAAGTTAGGGTGCTTTGCTTTGGTTTTGGAGAAAATTCCTGCGATGCTTGCCAAACAAGTCGCCGAGAGTGTCAGTATTCCTGTGATAGGCATTGGAGCAGGACCTTATGTAGATGGGCAAGTGCTTGTACTTCACGATATGCTGGGCATCAATAAAGATTTTAGTCCTCGTTTTCTTCGCCGTTATGCCGATTTGAACACTATCATTCACAAGGCAGTAGAGCAGTACATTGAAGACGTGAAAAACAAAGATTTTCCCAACGAAAAAGAGTCTTATTTTTAAGAAACAGAAACCTTCACTCCTATTAGAGAATGAAGGTTTCTGATTTTTTTGTTAAAACAGCCCTTATGTTATGAACCTGTACCCGTCTTGCCTTGTGCTTCTAATTGGGCTTTGAGTTCATCTTTCAACACTTTACGCAAAATCTTGCCTACATTGGATTTAGGCAACTCTTTGCGAAACTCAATATCACGAGGCTGTTTATAGCCTGTTAGGTTTTCTTCGCAATATTTACGCAATTCTTGCTCTGTAAGGCTTTCGTCTTTTTTTACTACATAAATTTTAACTCTTTCTGTAGCTTTGGCATCAGGCACACCGATAGCGGCAACTTCCAAGACTTTGGGGTGTCCTGCAACCACATCTTCCACTTCATTCGGATAGACATTGAAGCCCGAAACCAAAATCATATCTTTCTTTCTATCTACAATTTTGAAAAATCCATCAGGTTGCATTACGCCAATATCCCCAGTTTTGAACCAACCATCTTCTGTAAAAACTTTGGCAGTTTCATCAGGGCGATTCCAGTAGCCCAACATCACATTAGGTCCTTTGGCACAAATTTCACCTGCCTCGCCCAAAGGCACTTCTCTGCCGTCTTCGTCTATGAGTTTCAAATCAACATTAGGCAAAGGGATACCAATTGTTCCAATTTGTTCGGTGCCATCAATGGGGTTACAGGTAAGTACAGGCGAGGTCTCGCTCAATCCGTAACCTTCGGCTACGGCAATGCCTGTGAGTTGTTTCCACTTTTCAGCAACAGGTTTTTGCATAGCCATACCGCCTGCTACAATAGTTTTTACACCACTCCAATTGATTTTTTTGAAATCGGGGTGGTTCATCATACCGATAAAGAGCGTGTTGAGCCCTGTCATCACGGTAAAGCGATTTTTGATAAGTTCGCCCAAAAAGCCTTGCATATCACGAGGATTGGCAATGAGAATATTTTTTGCTCCAATGGCTATCATTGAAAAGCAGTTCACCGTAAGAGCAAAAACGTGATACAAAGGCAAAGGAGTAACAATAATTTCTTGTCGGTCTACTAATTTGGGTGCCATCCACGCCTTGATTTGCATCATATTGGCAATAATATTGCGATGCGTGAGCATTGCCCCTTTGGAAACTCCCGTAGTGCCACCTGTGTACTGCAAAAAGGCTATATCTTGGGAAGTAATTTCAGGACGTTTGTAAGGGTTTTTCGCCCCCAAAGCCAGTGCTTTATTGAAAGGAATAGCATTGGGAATATTGAAAGGAGGCACCATTTTTTTCTTGTGCTTCACTACGTAATTAACGATTTTGCCTTTCAAAAAACCCAACATATCCCCTACTTCCGTAACTATGACGTGCTTGATATTCGTATGAGGCAGTGCCTTTTCCAAATTGCTTGCAAAATTGGCAAGTATGATAGTTGCTTTTACATCAGCATCTTTGTATTGATGTTCCATTTCACGCACCGTATATTGCGGATTGACATTCACCGCTGTACAACCAGCCCTCAAAATACCAAATAAAGCAACAGGATACTGCAAAATATTAGGCATTTGCAAGCCAACTTTGTCGCCTTTCTGCAAACCCAAACTCTGCAAGAAAGCCGCAAAATCACGCGATTTTTTATCAACTTCTTTATAGGTAAGTACCTTATCCATAAACTGATAGGCGGGCAAATCCGCAAACTTCTGGAAATGCTCTTCCAAAAAAGCCATAAGTGAAGGATAAGCATCAGGATTGATTTCCTTAGGTACTCTTGAAGGGTAGCTTTTGAACCATACTTTTTCTTCCATAAAGTTTATTGTTTTGAGGTTAATAAGCAAAATTTCCGTTTGGGACAATCTCTATTCTTCTTTTTGAACAAATATCTGCAAAATCTTTGGCATTAAAGGTAATGAAAAAATTGATTTTGAAAGAAATATCAGCGAGCATTTCTCTCAGTACAATATCTACCAAACTCAAATTACATTTTCTATCTATTGAGTTATCATCAAGTAATTTTTCCAAAGCAATATCCCGATAAGGAACATCATCTACACGCTCAAAATTCGCCTTCTTGATTTCCCTTTGAAACCCCAACATAGATTTTTTTACAAATTTTGTTTTCAGTGTTTCATACAGACAAGGGCCAAGGGAACAAAATTTTCGTATTGTTCAGATATTCTGCCAACTCTTTGGCTTGCAAGTGATACTGGTCTGTGCTATCGTAAAAGGCAAACCAGAAACCCGAATCTATCAAAGCAACCTTCATTGACTATCAAAGATTTCACTTTCAGCGTTGTCGGTAAAAAAACCTTCCCAAGGAGCATTTTTACGCCTACCAATAATAAACTTTCCTTTGGGTTTGCCCGTTTCGTCATCAGACCATATCAAATAAACCCTATCATTTTTTTGAAAATTTATACGTTTTTTCAAGGAATCTGCTATTTCCTTATCAGGTTGGGCAGGATTAAAACAATTTTTGAAAAAAACAGCAAGGCTATCGCCACATTCTTTGGCATTATGCTCATCAAGCCATTCATAAAGAGCTTCATAATCTCCTTTCAGACCCAAATCATAAGAAAGCCAGAAAATCTTAGGTATCATAGAATTTACAAATTTCTCATCAATAGTTCGGCTACAATGATGTATCGGTGCGGTTTGGGAATATCCGTTAGGTGCATCACTGCCTCCGAAAACTTGTTTGTTCCTTTTAGTTCCGTAATTTCCACCTCATTTTTAGAGATTTTGACTTTATTTTCTTTCCGCTTTATTTCGTAAGGATTTCTATTTTCCTCGTTGTTGGAAATTTTGATTTTATCACCCGCGAGTTTTACTTTCCAAAGTAAAGTTTGCCCATCGGGGGTACGAACTTTGAAGCCATCGGCATCTTTAGCTTTTACTTCGGCTAAGCCAACTCCCTGTGCATCAGTGTATTTATTTTTTTCAGCTGATTTTACTTTCCCTTTCATCAAAACACCACTATACTGAATCAGAATTTCTGAACCTGATAGCTGAAAAGTAGCACTTTCCCCACTTGCATTAGTATAAGTAACAATGTTTCCTGTATTGGGGTTAATTTGCTGTGGCGTTTGTTCTGTTTTGAGTGGTGTATAGCTTGAATTTTGGGACGAAGGTTTGAGTATCCAATAACCTAAACCCGCTATGATAGCAAAAAAGGCTACTACTCCCAAAATTTTCCCCAATTGCAGTTCTTTTTGAGGCTTGTAACGCACAGAACGCAAGAGTTCCATTGCCTTTTGGTCGTTGGGATTTTTGAGAATTGCCATTGAGGCAAACTCTTCACTTTTCTTTTTGTAAGAAGGAATATTGGTTTGAATATACTTCATTCCATAAGCTTGGGCAAGCAGACTAAGCGTTTCAGCATCATCGGGGTCAAGGTTGTAGGCACTTTCAAGAAGCAAAATCGCATCTTCACTTTGCTGGTGATTGAGCAAGCCTCTCGCCGAATCAAGCATTTTTCTTCTTTCCTGCTCTACGGCATAGAAATCTTCTTCACTCATTCCCAACTCTTTGGCAATTTCTTTCAAGTCTGATTTCTGATTTTCACGCTCTCGGCGTTCTTTGAGCCTCATCATTTCCCTGATATAGGCATCTACTCTTTCATTATCCATACAAAATTCAAAAATTCAGAAGTTCAAAGGGGTTAGAGTAGCGAAAAGTAAAAAAATTTTCTTACACTCCAAGTCAAATGTAAGAAAACTTTATGCTTGTAGGCATTAAAAAACTGAATTACAGATTTTTATCCGTGAACTTTCAATTTGGCAAAGCTCAGTAGTAAAGTTTTTTCCCCGACATCATCAAATTGTATGCGAGCTTTGCGGTCTTTGTCTTCACCCTGTATTTCTAAAACCAATCCAAAACCGAATTTCAAATGCTCTACACGCATACCTGGGGCAAGGTAAGTAGTATCACTGGGCTTGAAGTCGGGCGAAGGCTTGTAAGTAGGTTTTTTGGTTTGAGCCGTAGTAGCCTGCAAAGAGTTCAAAAAGTTTTTCACTGCCACTCTATCACTTGCCGAAGCCGAAGGCAGAATTGTTTTTTTCTGTTTGATACAACGGGGGTCAATTTCATCAAGGAAACGGCTGGGTTCGCAGTCTTTAATTCTACCAAAACGATAGCGAGAAGTCGCATACGTAAGAGTTAGCTTTTCTTCTGCTCTGGTGATAGCCACATAAAAAAGCCTTCTTTCCTCCTCCAATTCCGCCCTACTGCCAATCATCATTTGCGAAGGGAACAGGTCTTCCTCCATTCCCACCACAAAAACGTGCTTAAATTCCAGACCTTTTGCCGAATGGATAGTCATTAGCGTTATGGCATCTTTACTATCTTCTTCGTTTTCAGGCTCATCTGCGTTGGTTAGTAAAGAAATTTCCTGCAAAAATGCCCCCAAACCTTTATCCGTATTTTCAGGGTTATCAACAAATTCTTTGATACCATTCAAAAGTTCTTGTACGTTTTCGTAGCGGGCAAGCCCTTCTATGGATTTATCTTCATATAATTCTTTGAGCAAGCCTGAATTTTTAGCTATTTCCATTGCGGCATCGTAGGCGTTTTTTTGCTCAATAGCTATTTTGAAACTCTTGATAAGTGTAGCAAAAGTATCCAGAGCCATTGCAACCCTTCCGCCGATGTATTTGAAAGCATTGCACAGCACGTCCCAAATAGAAATCTTATGCTCATCGGCAATTACCACGATTCGGGCAATTGTGGCATCGCCTACGCCTCTTTTGGGTAAATTGATAATTCGGCGAAAAGCCCCCTCATCATTTTGGTTCAAAGCAAAACGGAAATAAGCAATCAAATCTTTAATTTCTTTGCGTTGGTAGAAAGAAAGACCGCCTACCACTTTGTAGCGAAGGTTAAGTTTGCGAAGAGCCTCCTCAAAGCTACGTGATTGGGCATTGGTACGATAAAGAATGGCAAAATCGCTGTTTTTGCGTTTCTTTTGCATTTTTTCCTCAAAAATACTTTGAGCTACTATACGAGCTTCTTCGGCATCGGAAGAGGCTTTGAGAAGTTCTATGGCTTCGCCTTCGGCGTTGGAAGTCCATACATTTTTTTTGAGTTGGGCTTGATTTTTAGCAATAACGGAATTGGCGGCTTGCACAATGGTTTTGGTAGAGCGATAATTCTGCTCCAAGCGTACGGTTTTTAGGTTGGGGTAATCTCTTTCAAAATTCAAAATATTTTGAATATCTGCACCACGAAAAGCGTAAATGCTTTGGGCATCATCGCCTACTACGGCAATATTCTGATGAACTGCCGCCAATTTGCGTGTAATAAGATATTGCGAAACGTTGGTATCCTGAAACTCATCTACCATTACATAGCGAAACTTGTGCTGATATTTATTCAGTACGTCCAGATGGTCGCGAAAAAGTACATTCGTATTGAACAGCAAATCGTCAAAATCCATTGCATTGGCTTTGAAAAGCCTTTCTTGATAAATTTGGTAAATTTTACCGATTTCAGGTCTTTGGTAGCTTTCATCATCGGCTCGGTAAATAGGGTTATTATTGTACTCTCGATAAGAAACAAGTCTGTTTTTAGCTCCCGAAATACGTGAAAATACCGTAGCAGGCTTGTAGAGTTTATCATCAAGATTGAGTTCCTTGACAATGTTTTTGATAAGATTTTTAGAATCTTCGGTATCGTAAATGCTAAAATCGCGTGTATAGCCCAATCTATGTCCATCTATGCGTAAAATTTTGGCAAAAACCGAATGGAAAGTACCCATCCAAATATTTTTGGCTTCGTGTCCTACGACTTTTTCAATGCGTTCTCGCATTTCATTGGCGGCTTTGTTGGTAAAAGTAAGTGCCAAAATTTGGTAAGGATCTACTCCGTGATAAATCAAATGGGCAATTCGGTAAGTAAGCACTCTTGTTTTTCCCGAGCCTGCTCCTGCAATAATCATCAGAGGACCTTCGGTATGAATAACTGCCTGACGTTGAGGTTCGTTTAATCCTTCAAGGTATTCCATTTTCGCTAAATTTTTTCTGCAATTTACACAGATTTACTATTTCTTGCAAAAGAAGTTTGCCACCAAGCCTTTGCACAAAAAACAAATATAACTAATTTTGAAACCAGTTGTTAGTAATCGCTAAACATAAAACACTCCGAAAATGAAATATTGGCTAAATATTTGTTGGCTTAATGTGTTTATTTTTTTACTATTTGCCTGCGGCGAAAAAAAAGATACTCCCAAAGGGAAAAAACTTGCCCAAGTAGGCAATCAGGAGCTATTTTTTATAGAAGTAAAATCTGCAATGCCCGATAAAATGAACTCCCAAGATAGCACTGAATTTGTAGAAAGATATATTGATAACTGGGTTCGCAGGCAATTACTTTATCAAAAAGCCGAAAAAGAAGTAAAAATAGACGAACAAGAATTACAAAAACGCTTAGAGGAGTACCGCTTTGCACTGCTCACACACGAATTTGAAAAACAATATGTAGCTAAAAAGTTTTCGGATACTATTACAGAGCAAGAAATCAAAGACTTTTATGAAAAAAATAAACAAGAGTTTGAACTTCGGCAAAATATCGTGAAGGCAATTTTTATCAAAACAGCTAAAAATGAAAAGGATAATGAGAAAATCAAAAAGCTAATGCTTTCTGAAAAAAACGAAGACCGCAACGAACTTGTGCAATTTTGTAATGAAAAAGCCATTTCTTACTATCTGCAAGATACGCTTTGGGTAGATTTTGATGAACTCATCAAACTCACCCCTTTTGAAAGCATACCCAACAAAGTCAATTTTTTGAAAAATAACAAAATTTCACAAATGCAAGATGGCGAGTTTTCCTATCTTTTGGCTATTAGAGACTATAAAATTTCAGAACAAATTTCACCACTGGAATTTGTACGCGACCGCATCAGAAGTATGATTCTCAACCAAAGAAAAACTTTGCTTATCAAGCAATTGGAAGATGAACTTTACAAAGAGGCTCAAAAGAATAAATCATTCCAAATTTTCAAGTAGAAACCTCATTTGGATTTTTGGATTTTTTTTTACAAATTACAACAAGATTAAAGTGCCTTGGCACCCGCTTGATTTTCATAGATTTAGTAGGAAAATTTCTCAAAAAACAATTTTGTGCTATGTGTCTGCTGATTTTTGCCCTGAACTATCACCCCGACTACAAGTTAGTTTTGCTTGCCAATCGTGATGAGTTTTATGCTCGTCCTACGGCAAAAGCTCACGAGTGGGATTGTGCAGGCAAAGTGATTGCAGGCAAAGATTTGCAAGCAGGAGGCACTTGGCTGGGCATTGATAAAAAAGGACGATTTTCAGCTATTACCAACTACCGCGACCCTAAAAATATCAAAACCGAAGCCCCCAGCCGTGGCGAACTCGTACAAAACTACTTGCTTTCGCAAACCGACCCGCTGAAATATATGTTTCAAGTGCAATTCAAGGCTCAAAATTTTAATGGCTTCAATCTGCTGGTAGGCAACCGAGAAGATATTTTTTACTATTCCAACTATGCCAAAAGTATTCAGAAAATTGGCGATGGCATACACGGCTTGAGTAACCATTTGCTCAATACCTATTGGTATAAAGTGGGTTTGGGGAAAGAAAAATTAGAAAATTACCTCAACCAAAATGAAAGACTCAATATTGATGATTTGCTTGGAATTTTGGAAGATGAAAGTTTGCCCGCCGAAGAGCATTTTATACAGCAAACAGGTTTGCCCTTGGAACAAGAAAAAATGCTCGCCCCAATGTTTATCCGCAGCGAACATTACGGAACTTGCTCTTCTACCTTGCTTCTTTGGGATATTAATGACAAAATTACTTTCGTAGAAAAAAGCTACCTTTATGGAAAGCCCGATAGTATTCAAAAGTTTTCATTTGTAGTAGAGGTTTGAAAGCAAATTATAATTGTTTTAGCCTTACTTTTACTATTGAAACAAGAAGTAAGAAACAGGATTTAGAACACTGAATATTTAGACGGAGTAAAACTTTTACCTCAA
>NZ_JBRCWE010000021.1:0-13694 GCF_053497555.1 Raineya sp.
TTCAATCCTAAACAACTTCCGTATGAAAATTGGAAAATGTTTCAAAGAAAGAAACTTCTCGTTCAAATTTACGAGAAAAAAGCATTTTTCTAAAAATCTTTGAGCAAATCTTTCCGAAAAAGTTTTTTGAAAAAAAAATTGCAATTTTGTTTGGAATTTAATCTTTTTGCTATATTTGAGCAGAAAAATAAATAAATTATGTTACTACCACAACAAACTCCGCTTGAATTATTACTCGGTCTATATCCTCAATTCTCCGCTTCTAAATTTGTTTTGGGCAATGAAGACGATTACGAGGACGACTACGAAGATGACTACGAGGACGATTATGATGATGACTATGAGGACGACTACGAAGATGACTACGAGGACGATTATGATGATGAAGATTTAGAAGAACTTCACGATGAGGATTACGACAATTTTGACGATGATTACGACGACGACCAAGCCTATGATGATGAGGACGAAAATTGGGACGACGAAGAGGATTTTGAGGACGATTTTGACGATGAAGATGATGATGAATTTTAACTATACATTCAGCAAGGACGCCCCAAAAGCGTCCTTGTTTCGTTTAATCGTAATTATTTACGTTCAAAAGCTCATCATTGATGTTTAAGCATTTCTCTCATCTTTTCTAACTGATTTCTAAAATCTTGTTTCCTGTATCTTTTTTCCTACTTTCTTACTACAAACTATACCTCAATAATTGCGTTTAATCTATGGTAGGTTCGCTATCGCTGATAAAAGGCTTATCTTCTTTTAGCTTCCTTCCAATCGTTCTTTTCAAAGTTACAATAAACTCTCGGCTATTCCCATAACTCAAAAAGTGTTCTTTTTTAGAAAAACCCAAAGATAGCCCCATAGTAAGGGCAGGTGTATCTATATCTATTGCCCCTACAAAACCCTGCCGAGGTGCATACCAGCCCGAAACACCCCAAGAGCCATACCGAAACCAATTTCCTGAATTATCTGAAAAGGTCTTTCGCAAACTTACACCCCAATTCGTGAAATTTACATCTTGTTGCAAAATACTTCTAACATTCGGAATGATTGCCCAATTTCCGATTTGGGCTATTTCAAAACCTGCTATCAAGATGGTACGCAATTTTCCATAAAACTGATAATTCTCTAAATAGCGTTCATTTCCGAGCCAATTAGATTGTGAAATTCCTGCAAACCAACGATTTTGGTAAGAGCTTTTACGCTGATAAAACATCAAACCTCCTGACCAAGCGGGAAAATAATCTGAACCTTTGAGTTCATCATAAATTTGCCTTGAACCTCCTTGCAAACCAACCGCCAATGAAATTTTTTCAGCTTTTAGCAAAGGAATATTACAAGCGGCAAGCAGTTCAAAAGCATTTACTTCTCCTAAAAAACCTTGTCTGTCTTGAAAAAGACTAATGCCTATCGTTCCAAAATGTCTTTCATTATGAAGCACAGGGTACAAGGCTGAAAGCATTAGGGTTCTGTGATGGCTCACCGCCAAATTTTGCCTTCGGCTATGATACGAAAGGCTCGCCTGCTCTTGCATTCCCGCCCAAGCAGGATTGATACCCACAGCATTGTACTGATATAAGTTATAGCGAAAATCTTGCCCTATGCTTTCCAAAAAAGCAAAAAACAAGAAAAGCAAAGAAACTCGTTTGTTCAACATAAACATCAAAACAAACATTTTATTTTTTGTTGAGAGCAGGAATAATAATTTGCGTACCCTGTGGCAAAAGTCCTTTGAGTTCTTTGGGTTTGTTTGCCTTTTGTATATTTTCTATGGTTACGCCCAATTTTTCCCAACGCTTGAAACGCTCACTATACAAACTTTCCAAAGTTTGAGCTTTGGGAAGCGTATAAATCATTTTCACATTTACTTTTATTTCTTGTCCTACGGCAACATTTGCCTTATCGTCTAAAATATTCAAAGAAATCAGGGCTTCTACGGTAGAATTGTATTTGCGAGCAATTGTACCAATGGTTTCACCCTTTTGTACTTTGTGCTTGATAATCACATCTTTGGCTTTATCTACTTGGGCAAGGCTATCTTCCAAACGGCGTTTCTTTTCTCTTGCTTTTTGAAACTGAATTTGGTCGTTTTCTATCTGCTCCACTTCTTGCTGATGACCTTTCTGAGTTACAATTACAAAGGTAGCAATAGTAGCCAAAAACAATACAGGCACTACAAAAGGCTGAATGGGTTTCCAAAATCTTTGAGCTACTTTCAAAAAACTTTCTTGGGGGAAATAGATAAGAGCAATGCTACTATTTTCATTATTTTTCGACTGCAAAGAAGCCTTTATCAAACTTTCTACTTTTTCTTGAATATTTTGCCTGCTTTGCAAAGTATTTTTGATGAGGTCAAAATTCAAGCCCAAAAATGCTCCCTTGCTCAAAAGTAAAATTTGTGCATTTTTCTGTATAGGCAGAGCCGTAATATTGGGTTGAATAACTGCCTGTTGCCCAAGTTGGGGATTGGTACTTTGAATTTCTTGAAGGTTTTTTCCTGCCCAAAGTAAGGCTTTATTTTTGCCAAAAGTAGCTATAAAAACCTGATTCCCTTGCTGAAAAGCCATTGCCCCTTCAGCAAAAAGCATTTTTTTGTGTAAAACTTCATTTGCCCTGATGATTGCTTTCCGAAGTAAGTCTTGGCTATTGGGCATTTTGTTATCTTCAATAAAACTGCGAATCGTATCTGCCAAAAGACGTGAGGCTTGCACACCACGCAAGTTTTCGCCTTCTCCATCGGCTACGAGCCACAAATGCCCCTGAGAACACGAAAACTCCAATACATAATCCTGATTGCAAGGGCTTTGTAAGCCTTTTTCACTTTTCAGACTGCTTTCACAAAGTATCATAAATTTTTATTTTCCAAAGCAAAATTGCTAAATTTAACTGACTTGCAAAAGTTTGTTCAAATTTATTTTACCTTTGCAAAAAAAACTTATATGTCGCCTTTTACGATTATATCTATACTTTCAGCCTATTTCCTTTCATTACTTACGATAGCGTATTTTACTTCTCGCAATGCCCAAAGCACTACTTTTTTCAATGCTGATAGGCAATCGCCTTGGTATTTGGTAGCTTTCGGAATGATTGGAGCTTCGCTTTCAGGCGTTACGTTCATTTCAATACCTGGGGCAGTGCTATTGCGTTCTTTCGGTTATTTTCAGATAGTTTTGGGCTATGTTGCAGGCTATTTGGTAATTGCTTTGGTGTTAATGCCCCTTTATTACCGACTGCAACTTATTTCCATTTACACCTACCTTGAAAGCCGTTTCGGTAAATATACCTACAAAACGGGAGCATCTTTTTTCTTGCTTTCACGCACCATAGGTACAGCTTTTCGTTTGTTTTTAGCTGTGGAAGCCTTACAAATTGGACTTTTTGGCAAATGGGATTTCCCTTTTTGGCTGACAACTGCTATCAGTATCTCTCTGATTTGGCTTTATACGTTTCGTGGGGGTATCAAAACGATTGTCTGGACAGATACTTTTCAAACTTCTTTTCTCTTGCTGGCTCTTTTTTCTGCCATTGGGGCTATCAAGCAAGATTTAGGTTGGAGTTTAGAAAATTTAGCAACTGCCGTAAGCCAAAGTCCTTTTTCTAAAATCTTTTTTTGGGAAAATTTTGCCGAAAGCAAACAACATTTCATCAAGCAGTTTTTGGCAGGAATGTTTATTGCAATTGCAATGACAGGACTAGACCAAGACCTTATGCAAAAAAACCTCACCTGCAAAAACTTGCGTGAGGCACAAAAAAATATGTTTTCTTTTGTAACGATTTTGGTAGCAGTCAATTTTGTTTTTTTGGTAATGGGAGCTTTGCTTTACCTTTATGCTGAAAATAAAGGCATAGCCTTGCCTTCGCAAAATGGCAAAATCATCACCGACCAAGTTTATCCTGTACTTGCTTTTGAGCATTTAGGCGGCATAGCAGGTATTGCTTTTCTTTTGGGCATCACCGCCGCAACGTACGCCAGTAGCGATTCGGCACTCGCCTCGCTTACTACCTCTTTCTGCATAGATTTCCTTGGGCTTACCAAAAAAGAAGTCGCTGAACATAAAGCCCAAAAAACGGTTCGTTGGGTACATTTGGGGTTTTCGCTGCTTTTGCTCCTGATTGTAGTGCTTTTTGAAAGATTACGCAGTGCCTACCCACAAATGAATATCATTGGAGCATTGTTTCAGGCGGCAGGTTATACTTATGGGGCATTGTTGGGGCTTTTTGCCTTTGGCATTACTACCAAAAGAAATTTACGCGATAAACTTGTGCCTTGGGTTTGCGTGTTATGCCCTGTAATAGCTTTTGTTATTGCTCAAAACTCCAAAGAGTGGCTGGGTTATGTTTTCGGCGATGAACTTATTTTACTCAACGGCTTGCTCAATTACGCAGGTTTATGGCTGATTAGCTTGAATTCTCAATATCTTGAAAAAGCAGACTTGCATAGTAACAAGCAACAGAGTTTGTAAAGATTACTAACTTTTGGTAAAACAAAGTTTTTCAGAGAATAGCTGTTTGCTATTTTTGCCTAAAAAGCCAGTTTTATTTGCTAAAATCATTTGAAAAATTAACCTATATCATAGTATAAACTGACTCGCTATCATAACTTTATGGCATTAAGTTTAACCTTAAAACTTATAGAGTTATGAAACAGGTATTTTTTAAATTGGCACACTTGCTACTGCTTGCTCTTGTATTGTTGGCTTGCAAAAAGAAAGAGCCTTCTGCCCTTTCATCAGATAAACTCCTATTGAAAGGTAGAATTGCTAACAATGGAGGTAGAGAGCTGGGTAACGCAATTTCTAAAGTGATTATTTTCTATCAGGAAGGTTATTATCGAACTTCTAATGTGAATAACGACTCTTTCTCTATACCCGTAGATAGAAACAAGATAACATTTCTCATTTTCGCAGGAACTTCCGATGAATATCTTGGCTATTTATCCCTAAAAAATGGGTTAGAGGCGTTGCCTATTTTGAACGTTAGCGACAACATAGCAGAAATAGACCTAAAAGATATCAATATTCAAAATAATGTAGGCACTCCCAGCCACAACCCTCTTGGAAATGAAATAGGTCTAAATAATGAAGAGCAAAATATTCTCGCCAATTTTGATGATTATATTGCTCCAACCGTAAGAAACCCCGATATAGATAACAATGGCAAAATAGATATTTTAGAAAATAAAATTTATAGATTGCAGGTTTTATGGTTCTACAAAGGGGGGACTTTTGGGAGCAACCTTACTCCAAATATTCAATTGCCTTTATCTGCCGATGGCTGGAAATTGGCATTTTCTTCCCAAGACGAAAATGCTCCGAATATGGTAAATTTTTATTTTCCTTGGGCAAGCAATCAAGGAATTCCTTCCGAACAAATTACACAATTTCCCGTAAATACTGAACAAGGCGTTAAAAATGTAAAAGTGTACTTCCCGCCCCTAATTACTCAAAATCTGCCAATAGGAGGCACTTACAAGGTAAATTATCAAGGGCAGATGTTTAGTTTTATCATTGATGACCAAAGCAATAAGTACAACAATGTTCCCCTAATTGTTCCCACTCTTACGCTTACTCCAGAGGGCAATCTACAAAAAGTTAGTTGGGTGTATAGAAATTCCAACAATAGTGCCAACATAAACCCCAATAATATAGTAAGCAGAGTTAATTTTGGAATAATGACAACCAGTCAAAACATCAATTTTCCCAATATAGAAATGCCTTCAAATGAGTATGTTTTTGAAACAAACATCAGTTGGAACAATGTAAATCGCTTTTGGATAGCTTATCACGATTTATTTGATAATCACTATATCTTTTTCTATGATAAGTAAATGGATAAATAAAAACCTACAACTATAAGCCAAAATTTATAGTTGTAGGTGAAGTATGATAAGTTTGAAGTATTAAGGCTACTCCAAACCTCTCAGTACTTAGCTATTTTCAAACCAACTCGCATACATAGGATAATTACCTGCAATTCGTTCAATTTCAGAGGCTTTATCGCCTACAGGTTTCAAGAATTTCGCAGGATTACCCGCCCAAATGCTATGAGGCTCTATGCGTGTACCTGCAAGCACCACCGCCCCTGCCGCAATAATAGAACCTGTACCTACATGGGCATTATCCATAATAATAGCTCCCATTCCTACCAACACGTTATCTTCTATGGTACAGCCGTGAATAATGGCATTATGAGCCACAGATACATTATTTCCCATTATTACATTGGATTTTTGGTAAGTGCAATGTATTACCGCTCCATCTTGTACATTACAGCGATTACCCATTCGGATACTATTCACATCTCCACGTACCACAGCATTGAACCAAATAGTACATTCATCACCCATTTCTACATCACCAATAAGAGTGGCATTGGGGGCTAGAAAACAATTTTTTCCAAATTTAGGCATAAAGCCACGCACAGGAATAATGAGAGCCATATCAGAATTTGTATTTGAGTTCTATAAACCATTGCCTATTTTGCAAAGGAAAGGGTGCGTGTCCGCCATAATAAGGTTGCAAAAGCACATAATTGGCGTTCCAAATATTATGTACTTGAAGCCCTATTTGCAAGTTATTCGTGAAAATATTTTTCCCTTTGATTTGAATATTTTGCAAAAATACCGAAGGATAGGCTTCTGTTTCAAGGAAAGGATTGGTATCATCACTATTCAAAGCAAAATTTTGCGTTTGAGCATAACGCTCCCCTATGAAAGTAGCGTAGGTAGAAATCGTAAAGCGAGGCAAATCCAAATACGCCCCGCCATTGACTTTTAGTGCAGGCAGAGCCAAAAAATGACTGCGGTCGCTTGCCAAAAATTCCGTAGTAGTATATTCGGAAAGCGGCTGAGTGTAGGAAATATTGCCAAATGCACCCCATTTTTCTACTTTGTATTCAGTGTTTAGCTCTGCCCCTAATGAGCGAATATTACCAAAATTGACATAAGTATCTACTGAACCTAAATAAACAATGGGGGTATTGATATTGATAAGGAAGAAGTTAGTTGAAATACGAAAATTACCTTTTTGCTTGTAGCCAATTTCAAACTCAAAAGTACGACTTAATTCGGGTACAAGATTGGCATTGGTAGTAAAATATTGAGCCGAATAAACTTGCCAAATTAGTGGTACTCGGAATGCCTCGCCGTATAGCAACTTGGCATAAAACTTTTGGTTGGGAGCAATGTAATTGAGAGCGGCACGTGGAGCAAAAGCATTGCCCCAAAAGGTATTTTCATACCTGCCTCCTACGCTTAAAATAAATGGTTCAAATTTACGAATATACTGACCAAATACGTAAAACGCATCTCTACGTACAAAACTTACACTATCGCCTTCTGCCACAATCATAGCAGGCGAAGCATCACGAGCAAAACTGCTTACAGTATTGGCAATAAAACCTCCTCCAAAATCTACTTGATTTTTCCCGCCTGCATACTGAAAGCTAATTTCAGGCGTAAATCTTTGACAAACGGTGCTATAATTTTCATCTAAATTGGAAGCAGGTATTTCTTTGGCAGTAACAGGATTGCCCCGAGCATACTCAAAACGTGGTATAAAATAAAAATTATCCGATAACTTGAACCTATTACCCAACTGATAGCCTTCCATAAAGTGGTTTAACTTATTGACTATGTTTCCTTGATTATTGGTAGGAAAAATAGTTGTAAATTCGTCAGGGCTTAGCCAGCGTTGGTTCATTCTATTAAAGCTGAAATAAAAGTTTTTGTAAGAAACTTTGGCAGAAATATTCTGAAAATGCCGCCAAGAGTTCTGATTACCCAATTGTATGGTATTACCCCAAAAATCTTCATAAATCTGATTAGAAATAGGGTGATAAGTAAAAGCAATATTTGCCGATATATCCAGCTCTCGGGAAAGGTCGTTGTAACCTACACTCGCCTGCGAACCGAAAATGCCATTATTTCCTACTGCACCGCCTTGTAAAGCTATTTCTGCCCCTTGCAAGCCCTTACCTGTTTTGGTGATAATATTGATTACAGCTACCTCCGCAAAAGTACCATACAAAGCACTGCCTGGTCCTCGGATTATCTCAATACGTTCTATCACAGAGGCAGGTAAATGACCAAAAAAATTCGTATTTCCGTAGCCAAAGCAGTTGATAGGGTGGTTATCTATCATCACAAGTACTTTGCCCTCGTGTCCCCACATTCCTCTAAAACCTATCCCAAAAAGGCTTTGCACATCAATAGCATACTCAAAGCCTGGCACCAAACGCAAAATATCCGTAATATCCCGAAAACCATAGTTTTCTATATCTTCACGTGTAACCACCGAAATAATAGAGGGGGCTTCTTCTATGGCTTGCTTTTGCTTACTAGCAATTTCTACCTCTAATTCTACGGTAGGTTCAGCCTTTTTGAGAATCTGCTCAATATCTTCTTTGGAACTTCTAAAGAGTTTGATACGAGAAGTATCAGTGTCTTGGGCTTTGAGCCAAAAATTAGAGTAAAAGCATAGTGCTACTAACAAGAAAAACTTGCTTCTATTCATAATAATATGGTATAGTTTTAGTGTTTTTGTCGAAAATTCAGACAAAAATAAAAAAATTTCCGAAAGAGAGCAATTTCTTTCAAAAAGTTTTAGAGCAAAGTGTAAGAAGAATTTAAGCGACTTTCTCCTCTTCGTTTTGGGCAGAGGCTAAACGCTCCTCAATGTAGTCAATGGCGGCTCCTACGGTACGCATTTTCTCGGTATCGGTATCAGGGATATTGATACCAAAAGCCTGTTCGAATGCCATTACTACTTCAATGTAATCCAAAGAATCTACTCCCAAATCTTTAATAAAATTAGCCTCCATCGTTAGCACCGACTCGGGTAATTCTAATTTTTCTTTGAGAATATCAAGTACAGTTTGTTTAACATTTTTCATAGGCAAAACGGGGTTAAATTAGTATGAATACCGAACAAAGGTAAGGAAACTTTTTTGCTTGACAAAGTTTCTTGCTAAAATAATTATTTTCATTTCTACCAAAGCACTACAATAATCATTCCTAAATCTATTTCAAGAAGTTTTTTTTTGGAAAAATTTTCAAAATTTCTTTTATTGTATGCAGTTTTTCTTTGAATTTTCCAACAAACTTTTATGCAAATCAAAATTGCTACGACGGTCGGCACCTCTTTCAAACAAGTATTCAGACTTTTTACCAAAGAGTTATTTCTCAAACTTTCGCCACCTTTCCCAAGATTAAAACTTTTAAGGTTTGATGGCTCCAACACCCAAGACCACGTAGCTGTAGAACTGGATTTTTTACTTTTTAAGCAACAATGGGAAAGTATCATTACCGAAAAAAAGGAAAGCAAAGAAGAGATTTATTTTATTGATGAGGGTATCAAGCTACCTTTCTTCCTATAAAAAATGGAAACACAAGCATCGCATTATCCATAAAGATAGCGAGCAAGCAGAAATTATTGATGAAATTGAGTTTGAAACCCCTTTCAAGCCATTAGATATTTTGCTCTACCCTATTCTATACTTTCAGTTTGCTTACCGAAAGCCAATTTATCAGAAAGTTTTTGGGAAAGAAAGCAAGCACTAAACTTCTCGGTTGGCGGCAAGATTTCGGGCAAGACTTTGCTCTAATAGCTGAAAAAATGTTTCAAAAAGATTTACCTTTCCAATGTTTAGATGCTTTTCCATCATATCGCCTTTTTGGAAAATCATATCCAAAATTCCCGTAGCCATAGCCCACAAACATTTAGAAACCAGTTGAGGATTTACCTCACGAATACTACCATCTTCAATACCTTTCTGAATAGAATCTACCAAAACTTTATCCAGATGTAGCATTTTTACTTCCAGAGCTTCATCTATGGCAAAATCGCTTCCCGAAACAAAATAAGAGATAAATTTGTAATAGTGTGGATAGTTGAGGGCAAACTCAAAAAAGCTTCTACCGATAGCTCTTACTTTATCTACACCAAGGGCTTGTTGGGCTATTGCCTCTTGCAGTTGTTTCTGTAAGATGGCATTTCCCCGCTGGCAAATCTCAAAAAATAGCTCATCTTTGCTTGAAAAATAGCTATACACCGTAGCTTTGCTATAACGCAAACGCCCCGCAACTTCGTCCATTGTTACATTTCGCAAGCCTTTTTCAAAAAAGAGTTTTTCAGCTACTTCAATAATTCGGGCTTTACGAGCCAACTTGTTTTGTTCTCTTTTTTTCATACATCAAAACATAAGCATATTTTCAAAAACGTGCAAATTTAATTTTTATGATACATTGGCTCAAAATTTTTAGCAAAAAAAATGCCACCTTATTTTTTAAGTGGTTTCATCAAACAAAAACACCAACCATTTTTCAAGGTTGGTGCTTTTTCATTTAAGCCTTCACAGTTTTCTTAGTGGTTTTTTCGGCAGGCTCTTTGCCTTCCAAAACTTCTATTCTTTTTATCACCTCTTGCAAATCGCTTTCCGTTACAAATTTGAAACGAGCAGTTACTTTTTCAACAATTTTAGATAGTTGCTCTTCAAATTCTTTCTTTTTGGCTTCGGTGTTTTTGGTAAATTCATCAAGAATTTTTTTACCTTCGTCGCCAGAAAGTTTGCTTTCTTCTACGAGTTTTTCAACAGTGTTTTTCAAGGTTTCGGCAGTGATAGAAATGAAACCAATGCCTGTGTAGATGAATTTTTTGAACAAATCTTGCATAAATGTATGTGGTTTTGGGGTGAAACTTTCATTTTCTTGATACAAAGTTAATAGGCTGATAGCATACTATCAGCAAAAAAGATTAAAAAAATTTACATTTTTTCGTGAAAATTTATTTTTTTTGCATTTATCAAGTTATTTTTTTGTACTTTTCAAAGTTTTATGCTAAAAATAATTTTGGTTGCCAATACTTCTTGGAATATCTACAACTTTCGGGCGGGTTTAGTGAATTTTTTGCTAACAAAAGGCTATAAAATTTACATTTTAGCCCCCAAAGATGCTTATACCGAAAAAATACAGACTTGGAATATTGAATATAGGGAAATTGTTTTAGAAAACAAAGGCACTAATCCTCTGAAAGATTTAGCCTTTCACAGACAACTGCTCCGAATTTATCGCCAAATTCAGCCCGATGTAGTTTTGCATTTTACGATAAAACCAAATATCTACGGAACACTTGCCTGCCAGCGGCTCAAAATTCCTTGTATCAACAATGTTTCGGGGCTTGGTACCACTTTTTTGCATAGAAATTTTGCCTCTCGGATAGCTCATTTTTTATATCGCCTTGCTTTTCGCTATGCAAGCAAAGTTTTTTTTCAAAATGCAGAAGATAGAATGCTCTTTATTCAGAAAAAACTTATCAAGCCTGAAATTTCAGACCTTCTGCCCGGTTCAGGGGTAAATTTGGAAAAATTTGCCCCTATGCCAAGCACCACAAAAGAAAATTTCGTATTTTTGATGATTGCTCGCCTCATTTACGACAAAGGCGTAAGGGAGTTTGTTGAGGCTTGTAAAATTGTGAAAAAACAATACCCCAAAGCCATTTTTCGCTTGTTGGGCGATTTTGAGGATAATCCCAAAAATCCTTTGAACATCAGCCCGCAAGAAGTTGAGATCTGGCAAAAAGAAGTAGAATATTTAGGGAAAAAGGCTGATGTTCGTCCCTACATAGCAGAAGCAGATGTAGTGGTATTGCCTTCGTATCGGGAAGGCACACCTCGTTCGCTTCTGGAAGCCGCCGCAATGGCAAAACCGCTCATTGCTACCAATGTAGCAGGTTGCAAAGAAGTGGTTAGAAACAATGAAAATGGCTTTTTATGCCAAGTTCGCAGTGCTGAAAGTTTGGCACAAACAATGATACAAATGCTTTTGCTTTCTGAAAAGGAACGCCAACAAATGGGAGAAAATAGCCGAAAACTCGTAGAAACTTATTTTGACGAAAAAATCGTTTTTGAAAAATATGTTTTAGCTATTCAAGAAGTTTTGAAGGCTAAAAATGTTTAGCAGTAAGGAAGTTGAAAATAAGAAGCAGGAAACAAGATTTTAGACAATTGATGTTTAACACTAAAAATCAAAGATAAGTAAAGCTTCAACTCCGAATTTTTGAACGTACATAACAACTCAGTTTCTTTGTAAATCCAAATATTTTCTTGCAAGATGTCCAAAAAACATTGCCCTCGTTGCAACTCGCTCAATGTGATAAAAAGTGGTATTGTAGCCCAAAGGCAACGATTTCGTTGCAAGGACTGCAACTATTTTTTTACGGTTCAGAAGCAAGGTAAGCAAATTGATAGCTACTACGTAGTAAAGGCTTTACAACTGCATTTAGAGGGCATAAGCTATCGGGAAATTGAACGAATTTTAGGTATAAGCCACGTTTCAGTGATGAATTGGGTTCGTAAGTATAAAATTAAAGCTCCCGAAAACTATGAATATCACCCCACTTATCGGATTTTTAATCATCAGGAGCTCACAGAGTTTATGCAAAATCCTACGAATTTGAAAGGAGCGGGAATGATAATTACGGAGATTGGTGATAAATTTATGCTTATCAAATGGGAGCGTTTTCGGAAAGAAAAATAGAAAATTTGTAATTGTCTATGTATAGTTTGCAGTAAGGAAACAGGAAGCAAGATACAGGAAACAGGATTTTAGAAAATAGATGTCGGATAGAAAAATGAGAGATAAAGCACATAAAGACTTGAACATCAAACGATGAATTTTTTGAACATAAATAATTACGAAAATTTATTGCGAGAAAAAGATTAAATTAGTAGTTTTGCAAGCCTTTTTTGACAAGGATTCGGCATTTTGCAGAGTTATTAAGATTAAAAAGGTTTCAAACCTATCGGAGAGGTGCCCGAGTGGTTGAAGGGGCACGCCTGGAAAGCGTGTATGCGGGAAACCGTATCGGGGGTTCGAATCCCCTCCTCTCCTCAAAAATCTTGTTTTGGCTCTAAACTGCAAAGTTTTAGGGCTTTTTTTATGCCCTTTCTACTTTTCTACCGCTTGCAATTTGCTTGCAAACGTGGCTTCTACAAACACCTGTAAAACACTTTCAATTTTTCTTTTAATTTGGGTTAGTGTTCAACTAAACCCATAATTCTATGATAAAAAAATGAATATTCTGTTCTGGGTACGTAAAAACTATGTAACCCGAAAAGGTACAGCTCAAATTATCTGCACCCTCTCCATTGACGGCAAGAAAATTGACATCGGTACAAAACTTGCCATTGAACCGAAAAACTGGAAACAAGCCAAGCAGAAGGCTTACGGCGAAAATAGCCTTTACATCAATGAAGCTCTTTCCAAAATCAAAACAACCCTTATTCAAATCAAACAAAATTTTGAGCTCAAAGGGCAAATTTACACCTTGCAGGACATCAAAAACGAGTTTTTAGGTAAAAACACCAAAATTGAGGTGAAAAGCTATAAAACAACTATTCTGCAAGATTTGGAAAAGGTGCAAACTATAAGAGCCAAAAACAATTCTGAAACTACAAACCACAGAGACAAATCCTATTTCCGAAAAATCAAGCAGTTTTTGGAAAAAAGTAACCTACACGACAAACCCAGCGAACAAATCACCAAAGTAGATATTGAAGTTGTTTAGGATTGAAAAAGATTTCCAATGAAAGTTGTATATTTAGGTGCTGAAACTAAAATATTACTTTTCATGGAAATCTTAAGCAAAGATAATATAAAAAGGTATATAATACCACATTTACAAGTAGGAAGT
>NZ_JBRCWE010000022.1:0-68296 GCF_053497555.1 Raineya sp.
TTTTTCACTATTTTTTGATTATATCTATTTGATTAACAATAACTTAGAGACTTTTTAAGGGACGACTAGTTAATCAGAAAAGTGTAATAAATTAAAAGTCCAGTAATTGTTTAGGTCTGATTTGTAGTTTAGAAAAAGGAAACAAGAAGCAGGAGACAGGATTTTAGGAAATAAGATATTTAGACGGATTAAAAATTTTTGCACATTTATCCAAGCCCTTGATATCTTGTTTTGGCTTCATTCGGGCAAGTTTGTGAAAAATATTTCTATGTTTTTTTGGAAAGCCGAAAAAACTTTTCTAATTTTGCACTCCCTTGTAGGAAACAGGAAAATTAAAGCATAAAATTATGGCAAATCATAAGTCGGCACTGAAAAGAATTAGAGCAAACGAAGCCAAAAGGTTGAGAAATCGCTTTTACTTGAAAACTACACGTACTTTTGAGAAAAAACTACGCAAAACTACCAACAAAACCGAAGCCGTAGAGCTTTTGAGCAAAGTAGCTTCAATGTTGGATAAACTTGCTAAAAAGAACATTATTCACAAAAATAAAGCCAGCAACCACAAATCCAAACTGGCTAAATACGTGAATAGTTTAGCGTAATTTTCTCTAAAAATTAAGTGTGAATAGGACATTTCTTGCTTACAGAAATGTCCTCTTTTTGTTTTAAGCTAACTTATGGGAATCGTTATTCGCCAAAGCCTGAAAGCCAGTTTCGCCTCTTATGTAGGGGTAGTTTTGGGGATTATCAATAATCTTTTTGTAGCCACCAAGTTCCTTTCTCCCGAACAGCTCGCTATCAGTAGGCTTTTGCTTGAAAATAGTCTTGTTTTTGCTTCCTTTGCCCATTTAGGCTTACCTTTTATTACAGATAAATTTTTTGTTTTTCATCGGAACGAAAAAGAACAGCATCACGGTTTTTTGGGCTTAATTTTTTTATGGTCTTTGTTGGGTATAGCGGTTTTTTGTGGGTTTTATTGGCTTTTTCGCGAAGATGTATCGGCATATTTTCGCCTCAAATCACCCGAAATATTGGATTATCATTTTCTTTCTATGCCGCTCACAGCTTTTTGGGTACTGATGATAGTTTTGGAGGCATACACACGTAACAATGCACGGATAGCTATTCCTACGGCTATCCGAGAGGTTTTTCTGAAAAGTGGAAATATCGGTCTTATTCTCATTTTTGCTTTGGGCTGGGTAAGTTTTGATGCTTTTTTATATCTGCTTACGGCTCTTTATGGAATGGCAGTGATACTGCTTTTAGTGTATATTCGTATTTTGGGTAAATGGTTTTGGAGGATTCAATGGAAGTTTTTTGATAAAAAAAGCCTCAAACAAATGGCTTTGTATGGTGTTCTGATAGCTTTGGGAGGTATTGGAGAAAATCTTTTCCGCTTTGCTGATAGAATTATGCTGGCAGGGCAAGAAGGTCTGCGTGAGAGTGCTATTTTTATGCTGGCAACCTTTATCGTAATGACGATGGATATTCCCAAAAAAGCTCTTTCACAAATCTCTATTCCACTGCTTTCGGAAGCAATAGCCCGAAAAGATAGAGAAAAAATGAAAGAACTCTATCAAAAAACGGCTTTGCATCAATTTTTGGCAGGAGCTTTTGTGTTTTTGGGGATATGGCTTTGTATTGATGAGATTTTTTTACTTTTACCCAAAGGTAAAATTTATGCCGAAGGCAAATGGATAGTATTTGTTTTAGGACTTACAACGCTTTTCAATCTTTCCACAGGGCTACGTGGCGAGCTAATTTTGTATTCAAAGAAGTTTTATTTTGCCTCTATATTCTCATTTTTTTCAGCCATTCTGAATATTCTGCTAAATTATTGGTTTATAGAATGGTACGGAGTACAAGGGGCGGCTTTGGCTACGGCAATGGCTACTTCACTGATGGTTTTGACACACCTGTTTTTTGTCTATAAAATTCACCGAATACAGCCTTTTCAGCCCAAACACTTGCACGTTCTGATAATCAGCCTGGTAGTGTTGGGATTTGTTTCTCTGCTACCTAAGGCTAAAAATCTTACCGAACTTTTATGGCTTTTGCCATTGAAAGTGCTACTGATTTGTGTGATGTACTGCTTGCCTGTAATTTACTTTGAGGTATCGGCAGAGGTTAATCAAATTTTTTGGCGTATTTGGCAGAAAGTTAAAAGGTAGCTTAATCTTCGGGGTAAGGTAGAAAAACAAAATTCATAAAATCTTTATCTACCACAAACAAACAGCAATACTCATCGGGGTTTTTGTAGGCACTCTTGAAAGTTTCGGTATCTGTGATAAGTTTTCGGTCTGTAAATTCTTGCAAATACGAAATGTAGCAGTGCCAATCTAAGTGCATCTGCTCTTTTTCAATAAAAATCTTGCCAATAGCGATTTTTTCTTTGCAAATAGGAAAAATGGGGTACTCAAAGCCTCTACTGCGTAAAGTATAAGAGGCTTCTTTGAGCATATCGGCAATTTGAGCAAAATCTTTGGTGAAAGTTCCGAGATATTTAGCTTGTTGTTGAAGTTCAGGGTCGTTTTGCATATAGGTTAAATATTATTCTGATAAACAATTATGCTATTTTCTTTTACCCAACTTTCGCTAAATCCAATATGAGAAATGCTGTTTTTACTTTTATCCAGTTGTTTTTCTGTTTCTTTGACTACAATGTCAGGCTCTAACTCGTATATTACTTTCACTTTTAATGGTTGGTTTTTGTAGAATACTGCAAAATAAATTTTTTGATTACGAGTTATACGATAAAGAGAAGCCTGACGTTTAGCTGGAGGTTCTTTGAACATTCTATCAAATTGTCCTGTGCCACCTTCGTAGCAAGAAAGATACTCGTACTTGATTTGGGGATTTTGTGGATGGCAAGCATCAGCATCTCTTTTAGAGTGAATTAGTTCGTGATTTAGAATTTCTGCAATAATCATTTCCTTGATAAGCCCAGATTGTAAAATATTAGGGATACCAACTTTTTGAGCCATTTCTTGTGCTTTGCTAATCAAAGTGATGATTTTTCTAAAAATATGCTTTTTCATTGAAATAAGCTATATTCCTTTTGAAGCTCAATAGCTTTTACTCTTTTTTGAGCGATTTCTACAAAATGTGGATTGATTTCAAAGCCTATAAAGTTTCTGTTAAATTTTTTGCAAACGGCTAATGTTGTTCCTACACCTGCGAAAGGGTCTAAAATTAAATCTCCTTCGTTTGAGCTGGCTTTCACGATTCTTTCTATCAATTTTTCGGGTTTTTGAATGGTATTTAACAACTCTCTACTAATTAGCTCTTTTGATTTGTAGGTGAGTTGCTTAATATCTCCCCAAACATCACCCGGATTTTTGCCTTCTTCATTAAATTTAGTTTTTCCAAATTTTCCATTTACAACAGAAGGGACTTTCTCACAACGCAGTCTGTGTTCTAATTCTACTAACTGCGGTACTCGTA
Source organism: Raineya sp. (assembly GCF_053497555.1). Taxonomy (NCBI): domain Bacteria; kingdom Pseudomonadati; phylum Bacteroidota; class Cytophagia; order Cytophagales; family Raineyaceae; genus Raineya; species Raineya sp. The sequence goes on from NZ_JBRCWE010000022.1 coordinate 3,445, forward strand.
TAGCATCTAAATTAAAAGTAGTAGCCTTACCTTTGGAAAAGTAGCAAATTAAATCATAATTGTTAGTGTAGTTATTCCTGCCCTGAGCCAAACGGCTGGGTTGATACCAAACTATTTTACGATTTAGCTTTAAAAAAGGGCGATAATCAATAAAGTCTATGCAGTCGTCTTTACCGAATAGATACAAAGCCCCGCCAGGCTTAAGAATACGGCTAAATTTTTGGATAAGATGAAGATTGTATTGTTGAATATCAGTAATCTTGTCCCAGCTATTTTCTGTTATGCCATAGGGACCATCGCACACAATAAGGTCTATGCTGTTATCATCAATTTGTTCTATGAGTTGCAGGGCATCTCCCTGATAAATGCGATTACTTTCCATAACCGATACGTTCTAACTCACATAAAACACCATTGTAATTTCTCTACCTTCATCTTGGAAATGAACTTCATCAGCAAGATGACGTATCAGAAAAATCCCTCTACCGCCGATTTTTTCAAGATTTTCGGGAGCAAGTGGGTCGGGAATGTGCTGGTGGTCAAAGCCTTCGCCTTCATCACGTATCACGAAGCGGATAGCATCTTCCAGCAGTTGCATTGCCAGCTCTACATTTTTCTTTGGATTACACTTATTGCCGTGATGAATGGCATTATTGACTGCCTCGGTAATGGCAACCAAGATATTCCCATAAATATCGTCGTTGATTTGGTATTGGTCGCGGATATTCTCAATAAAACTTTCAACGATACGAATATTCTCGGGAAGCGAAGGAATCTGCAAACTCACAGACTCCAACTTATTGCTGACGTATGTAAAATTCTTATTTTCCAATTTTTTCAAAGTATTTATCAATTTCACGCTTAAAGTACGGATTTAAGGCAGGCGGCAAAGTCCTGAGCATTTCTATTTGTTTTTCTTTGGGTTTGGTGTAAGGTTCAAGGTTTTTGGGTATTTTCTTTTCTTTGGGTGTAGCGGTTTCGCCTTTACGTTTTTCTTCTTCGCCACGTTCACGCATTGCTTTTTCGTATTCCAAGAGCCGAGTTTCTATATCTTTTTGCCTTTGAATGAGCCTATCAGTGAGGCGTTTATTGATTAAATCTTCTTCATTTTTTTCCATTTCTTTAATCAGGTCGCTGAGTTGCTCACCCATATTTTGTCCGTTTTTATCCATTTTTTGCCCCTGTTTCATTTGTTCAAGCATACGGCGAAGAGCTTCCTGCTGTGCCGCCAATTTAGCTAATTCCTCTGAAAGTTGGTTGCCTGTTTTGCCACTTTTTTTGAGTTCTTGAATTTTTTGTCCGAGTTGCTTTTGCAGTTCGCCAAGGCTGGGTTGGTCGCCTTTCTGATTTTTCTTGTTTTTCCCTTTTCCCGATTTGCCATTCATTTGATTTTGCATTTGTTGCATAGAGCTATTGAGCATCAGGGCAAGGTTATTCATTGAAGTCATTGCAGATTGTTGTTTGCTGCTGGAAAGCCCTAATTTTCGCTCCTTGATAGCCTTTGAAGCCGATTCCATTGCTCTACGCATATCGCTTAACTCACGAGTAACAAAAGACTCAATCATTGGTTGGCGTTTGGCGAGAGCCTGCAAGCTATCTTCAATCACTTGGGCATCATCTTTGAGCTTGATTTGTTTTTGGGCAAGTTCATTGAAACGTGGGTCTGAAACGTTCAAGTTTCGCATTTGCTTCATTAGTTCCTCTTGGTCGTAAGAAAGTTTTACGAGGTTGTCCAGAATGTTTCGCAAATTATTCATATCTTCTTCCAAACCTTCCATTTCCATTTCGGCACTCATTTGCTCCATTTTTTCGCTCATTTCTTTCATTTTTTGGGCGGCTTTCCGTTGGGATTGTGAAGCCTTTTTATTGTCTTTATTATTTTGTTTTTGAAGTTCTTCCAAACTTTTATCTTGTTCTTTATCTACTTCTTGCATTTGCTCTTCCATTTTGGGCGAAGGGTTAGGCTCTTGAAGTTCTTGGTTCAACTTTTCCAATTTCTCCATTTCCTTTTTGAGATTATCAAATTTTTCGTTGAGTTTTTCTTGTTTTTGTTGTAAATCTTGTTGTTGGTCTTGATTTTTAGGATTTGCCTTTTCGGTTTCTTCGGCGAGTTTTTGCTGTTCTTGCGAAAGATTTTTTAGGTCATTCTTAATGTCCTCAAATTTTTGTTCGTATTGCATTTGCTTGAATAGTTCCAAAGTCCTATCCAATTCTTTTTCCAAGTTTTCTTCTTTATTCAAAATTTTTTCAAGTTGTTCTTGCAGTTTTTGGTCGTTGCGTTGTTGTTCAAGCAGTTTTTCAAGTTCTTCGTAAAGTTTTTTGGTTTCTTCATCAAGCAGGTTATCCATTAGTTTTTGGAGTTGTTCCAGCTTTTCTTTGAGAGCATCATTTTTTTGCTCATCAAAAAGATTTTTCTTTTCTTCGTTGAGTTTGTTGAGTTCCTGCAATTCTTTGATGTCTTTTTCAAGTTCTTGCTTTTTTTGCAAAACATCTTGTATTTGCTTTCTATCGTTGTAGTCCAGACTTGGTTTAGTTTTGATTTTACTATCCAAATCTTGCAAGTTTCTTTTCAAATCTCGGGCTTTTTGGAGTGTTTTATCAATTTTAGAAGCAGTTTGCTTGGCAGATTTATCAACTTCGTTGCGTAGTTCGGCTTCATCAGGCACTTTGAATTGATAGGTGAGTGTTTTCGCACTTTTTGCACCATTTACGCCATCATTGTCCCAAACTTGGGCAAAATATTCGATTTGTTCGCCTGGGCGTAAATTGAGCGGCTTCAAGTCCATTTCATAATAAAAATTTTGAGCCAGCGAACCTGTCTGAACACCAATGGGTGTGGCTTTGTATTCGGTACGAGGTTTGCCATCAGCACCTATAATTCGGTAAAAAAAAGCAAGCCGCGTTATGCCATAATCATCGCTGATACTACCCCCTACGCTTACATAACTATACAGCGAAGTATCGCGATAGGTTTCCATACCAATTTTTGGGTATTGGTCAGGAATAACATTGATGTAATATGTGATAGCTTCTTTATTTTCACTATATTGGTTTTTGAGCCTTACGGAGTAATTTTGAGAGGCTTTGAGCAGGCGAGAATAACTAAACGTTTTGTTGGAGGTTTTTTCTGCAAAAATGATATTTTTATCGCCTTCAAAGCTCAAAGAAAGGCTATCAGTTTGGCTTACATTGAAAGTCCATTCTACTTGCGTTCCTTCGGGTACTACTAAATTGCCAATATTCTTGATGGTTTCAGGGGTTTTGCCCAAATAAGCAGGGTAAAGCAAATTAGCATTAAAACTCAAAAGCGAAGGACGTTCTAGTAACTCTATTTGATAAGCATCAGACTGAAAGCCAGCGGCTTCAAAATAAAATTTTTCGGCTTTCTGAATTTTTTGAAAATTGAAAAAATAACCTCCTTGTGGCTCGGTAAGCATCTTGATTTTGCCTTCTTCGGTTACCAAATACACTTCTTGGGGCAGTGCAGTACCTTGCAATTTGAGCGAAACTTTCAAATCTTCCCCCTTGAATGCTTTGAGGGTTTTATTTTGCAAAAGAAACTTAAAAGGAGCTTCGTCGGCAAAGGCTTCGGTGTAGCGGATAATTCGTTTGGAAGGTTCTGTAAAAAATTTCAAACCGCCTATCCAAAAACCAACCGCCGCCAGCAAAAGCAAAAAAAGAAAATAACGTAGATACTTTCTATTTTCGGATAAATCAATGGCATCGGCAAAATTGAAAACCGAGAGTTGTTTGCCTTTTTGCTCTACGGCGGCGAGCAGAAGTTCGCTTTTTTGAGGAATTTTTTTGAGTTGTAGTGCATTGAGCAGTTTGTCGTTGATGTCTTGAAAATACGAGCCAATATGCACAGCGGCTTGCTCATCAGAGATTTGCCTCAGAATATGAAGCATTTTCATCAAAGGCAAAATAACCCAATAAGTCATTGAAAAAAGGGCAGTAGCAATAAAACTAAATAGCAAAAAACCACGCACCGAAGAGCTAAAACGACCAAAATATTCGGCTGTGCTGAAAAGCAAATAAGTAGCAAGTACGAAAAGCGTAACAATCAGTGTGCCTCGCAAAAGTAAATTGAAATAATATTTTCGCTTGTAACGATTTAAGTTTTCATTCAGCAAATTCATAGCTCAAACATCAAAGGCTTTCCTGCAAAAAATCTTTATACGATAACGCAAACACTAAATTAAGTATTTTGTTGCAGACAAACAAAAGATTTTTGTTATTTTTGCAAAAGTACATTCAAAATAACGGAGATGAGAATTCTTTTAGCTTTGCTTTTTTGCCTGCCTGTGGGGCTTTATGCTCAAAATGATAAATCACTTTGGGTAGCGGGGGTTTGGAAAGTAGAAAAAATTGAAATGATACATTTAGAGCCTATTATTGCCAAAGCTACCCCCGAAAAGAAAAAACAAATAGATGATGAACTTAAACTAATGGCTCAATCGGCAAGTTTTGAATTTAATCGGAATGGCAACTATACGGCTATCTTTTCGGGAGTGAAAGAAAATGGCAAATGGAGGCTCAATACCTATGCCTCTAAACTTATCAAAGAACAACAAAACCCCGATGGCTCTTTCCAAAAACCTGATGAAGTAGGCATAGAGCAACTTACCAAAAGTTCAATGGTTTTACTCAATGACTACGAAACAGGCGAAATTATACGTATGTACTTGCGAAAAGTAAAGTGAGAAGGCAGAAAGGCAAGAGATAATATACAAGATTTTAGACGAAAATCATTTTTCTAATGAATAATAAAACTTCGGAGCAGTATCAGGCGATTATTGCGTATTGTAAAAATCTTTTTCAGAAAAAACATCAAGATTACGGCTCGGCTTGGCGAATTTTGCGTTTGCCCTCGCTTACCGACCAAATTTTTATCAAAGCCAATCGTATTCGCTCTATTCAGGAGAAAGGCTCACAACAAATTGCCGAAGACATACGTTTAGAGTTTGTCGCAATCATCAATTATGCTCTTATTGCCCTTATGCAAAGCGAGCTATTGCATAAAGGCGAAACCGAAATGGAACTTTCTTGGGAAAAAGTAAATAAATTGTACGACAAACACGCCCAAAATACGCTGAATTTGCTAATGCGTAAAAATCACGACTACGGCGAGGCTTGGCGACAAATGCGAGTTAGCTCAATGACAGACCTTATTTTAATGAAAATTAGGCGTATCAAACAAATAGAGGACAACGAAGGACTTACCCAAGTTTCCGAAGGGGTAGAAGCCAACTATCAAGATATTCTGAATTATGCTGTTTTTTGCCTTATACAACTAAACTTTTTGGAAAATGAGAATAGCCGTTAATATCGTTATTTTGCTAGTAGGGGCATTGTTTATTTTTTCAGGGCTTATCAAACTCAACGACCCCGTAGGCACGCAAATCAAATTGGAAGAGTATTTTGATGTATTTGCTGATGATTTTAGAGAAAAAGTCTTGGTTGGAGGCGAACTGAAAGAAACCAAAGAAACGGCAATGAGCGGCTTTTTTGAAAGCCTAAAACCCTTTGCATTGAGTTTTTCAATTCTGATGAGTGCTTTGGAAGTAATTTGGGGATTTAGCTTGCTTATTCGTTTTCGTCCCAAACTTACACTTTGGTCTTTGTTTCTGCTAATTGTATTTTTTACAGGACTTACCTTTTATTCTTGGCACTACAACAAAGTTACGGATTGCGGTTGTTTTGGAGATGCTATCAAGCTCAAACCTGTTGAGTCTTTTCTCAAAGATGTTGTTTTGCTATTTCTGATAGGTTTTTTGCTTTTGCAAAACAAAAAAATCGCTCCCAATACGCAGAAATGGGCTTGGATAAGCAATATAGTAGTTTCTTTGGCTTCGTTTGGAGTAGGTTTGTATGCGGCGTACTACTTGCCTATTATAGATTTTTTACCCTATAAGGTAGGAAATCATTTACCCAGCCTGATGAAGCCCAAAGAACCTTTACGCTTTGAAAATAGCTATATTTACACCAATCTCAAAACAGGCAAAGAGGAAGTTTTTACGGAAAAAGAGTTTTCGGAATTATGGGATAAAAAATTGAGCGATAGCACTACCTACAAGTATAAAGATTTCAAGCAAACACTGCTCAACCCCGAGGCACAGGCAAAAATAGGGGCAGATTTCCGCTATATTGATGCCGATACTACGGAAATGAATAAAATGTTTGTGGGCAAAAAATTGCTTTTCATTGTTCCTGATATTAGAAAAACCAATTTGAAGGCATTTCAAAAGTTTTCTGTTTTGCTCAAAAATCTGAAAGGTTCGGATATTATTCCACTAGGTTTGAGTTCTGATAAAGCCCAAATGGAACTGCTTTGCCACGAATACCAATTGCCAATGGAACATCACGCCTTGGATAGCAAAATTTTGAAAGCGATGATTCGCACCAATCCTGGGCTTATTCTTTTAGAAAATGGTACGGTGCGTAAAAAATGGTCATACCTACAAATTCCTGAAAAAATTTGAAAATCGTGTAATCGTTTAGGTCTAATTTGTAGTATGGAAAACAGGAAATAAGTATATGTTTGGTTTAGAAAAATTTTCCAATCTCACGCAGAGGGTAATAGCGGGTATTATAGGGGCATTTTTGCTAATTTCGGCGTTGGTTTTTTCGTATTGGTCTTTTGTAGGGCTTTTCACACTCATAATGTTTTTGAGCCTTGCTGAGTTTTACAACCTGCTTGGCAAAGCGGGTTTGCAACCTTTACGTGTTTGGGGTTTTGTGTTTGCGGCGGTGTTGTGGCTTGTTGTTTTACAGAACGATTTGTTTGAAAAAGCCTTTTTACAATCTTATTTTGGGATAGTTCCCTTTTTTACCCTTCCGTTTTTACTCAAATTGTACCAAAAAGGCGATACAATGCCCTTTCAGAGCATAGCCGTAACTTTTTTGGGGGTGATTTACGTGGTATTGCCTTGGGTTTTATTTATGCAAGCGGGTTTTTTGATGAAAAAATATGTTTATCAGATACCTTTGGGCATACTTTTTTGCCTTTGGGCAAGTGATACAGGGGCTTATTTTGCAGGCAGAAAATTTGGCAAGCGAAAACTTTTTGAGCGTATTTCACCTAAAAAAACTTGGGAAGGCTTTGTAGGCGGATTTTTGCTTTCGCAAGTGGTGGCTTTTGTTTTAGCGTTTTATTTTACGGAAATTGAGGTTTGGCGTTGGTGGCTAATTTCTGCAATTATTGTGGTTTTGGGTACTTGGGGTGATTTGGTAGAATCAATGCTCAAAAGAAGCCTGCAAATCAAAGATTCGGGTTCGCTTATTCCCGGACACGGCGGCTTTTTGGATAGATTTGACGGCTTGCTAATCGCAATGCCTTGGGTGTTTGGGCTGTTGCATTTGTAAGAGTTTTGGATTTAACGTGAGTTATATGGCACAAGACTACGACAAACTTATCAAGCAAAATATAGAGGAAATCATTTTACCTTTGGCAGAAAAGCTATTGAACATTAGCCCTAAACAATTAGAGGAAATTCCTGATGATTTGCAAGTAACATTAGAACGCCGTCCTGATTTTTTGAAAAAGGTTTTACATCAAGATAGCCGTCAGGATTACATTTTGCATATTGAGTTTCAAGTAGAGGATAGTGAGGAGATGTTGTATAGAATGGTAGAGTATTTCGCTATTTTACTACGGAAATACAGATTACCTATCAAACAGTATGTATTTTTTATTGGAAATCGTGAAATCAGGAAAATGTTTTCCGATTTACAACTTGAAAATTTTAGCTTTGCCTACAAAATCATTAATCTACAAACTTATTCATACAAATTGTTTCTAAATTCAGACATTCCCGAAGAGATTATACTTGCCATTTTAGCAGATTTTGAAGATAAAAAAGCGGAAGAGGTTACAATAGAAATTTTACAACAAATAAAAGCACTATCTTTGGAAACTTTTCGCAAAGAAAAATGCGTTGTACATTTGGAACTTCTTGCAAATTTGCGTAATTTGCAAGAAGTTGTTCAAAACCTTTTAGAAAAAATGGCACTTGTCTATAATTTGGAAAATGACTTGCGTTTTAAGCAAGGTTTAGAAAAAGGTTTGCAAAAAGGTTTATTCAACGGCGTAAAAAATATGCTGATGCAAGGCTTTTCTATGGAACAAATAGCCTCGCTTTTGGAAGTTTCTATGGATTTCATCAAAGAAGTTGCCCAAAAAATCCAAGAAGAAAAAGACACCAAAAAGTAGCTTCTGCTCCAATAAAACGATACGAAGCTATTACTTTGGCGAAAGCCAAACAAAAGGAATAATCATTTCCTCTAAGGAAATACCTCCGTGTTGGAAAGTATCTTTGAAATAGCTCACATAATAATTGTAGTTGTTGGGGTAAGCAAAAAAGTAGTCTTCCACAGCAAAAACATAACTTGTAGAAATATTGGGTTTGGGCAGAAATATCTTTTCGGGTTTGCGAGCTTCGTAAATATCTTTGCCTTCGTAGCTTAAATTTTTCCCTTGTTTGTAACGCAGATTGGTATTTACACTTTTATCGCCTACAATCTTGAAAGGGCGTTTCACTCGGATAGTGCCGTGGTCGGTGGTGATAATGATACGCACTTTTTCGCGAGCTATTTTCTGCAATAGTTCCCATAACGGAGAGTGTAGAAACCAAGATTTGGTCAAGGAACGATACGCTGGCTCATCAGGAGCAAGCTCGCGTATCATTTGCAGGTCGGTACGGGCGTGTGAAAGCATATCTACAAAGTTATACACAATCGCTACAAAATCGTTGTGCAATAAATTTTTATAGCTTTCTACTAGACTTTTCCCTTGCTGATTGGTGATAACCTTATGATAAGCCACTTTGGCTTGGATTTTATTTCTTTCAAATTGTTTTTGTAAAAAAATATCTTCGTGAAGATTTTTGCCTTCTTCGTCTTCTTCATCTTTCCAATATTGAGGAAAGTTCTTAGCGATTTCGGTAGGCAACATACCTGCAAAAATAGCATTACGAGCATAAGCCGTTGTAGTGGGCAGAATAGAGTAGTACAAACTTTCCTCGTCAATATTAAAAAGCTCGCCTATGATAGGTGAAAGGACTCGCCATTGGTCGTAACGAAGGTTATCAATCAGAATAAAAAAGATAGTATCCTTTTTACCAACTTCGGGGAATACTTTTTTCTTGAAAAGTTGGTGCGAAAGCAAAGGGCGTTCAATATTGGGGTTATTGAGCCACTCTTCGTAGCTATCTTGCACAAAACGAACAAAATTGGTATTAGCCTCGCTTTTTTGCATTTCCAGAACTTCCTGCATACTTTTATCGGAAGCCTGCTCCAAGGCAAGTTCCCAATGAACCAGCTTTTTATAGACTTCTGCCCATTCCTCAAAATTCAGCCTTTCATTAAAAGCCATTGAAAGATTACGAAAATCTTGTTGATAGCTTAAATTGGTTTTTTCTGTAATAATACGCTTGTTTTCTAAGATTTTTTTAACCGAAAGTAAAAGCTGATTGGGGTTGATAGGTTTGATAAGGTAATCGGAAATATGCGAACCGATAGCTTCTTCCATAATTCTTTCCTCTTCGCTTTTGGTTACCATTACCACAGGGATATGAGGTTTGAGATTTTTCATTTGGGCAAGGGTTTCAAGCCCGCTCATTCCCGGCATATTTTCATCAAGAAAAACTATATCAAAGTTCTTATCCTGAAACAAATCCAGAGCATCTCCGCCACTACACACAGGCGTAACTTCATAGCCTTTTTGCTTCAAAAATAAAATATGAGGTTTGAGCAAATCAATTTCATCATCAGCCCAAAGAATATGATACTGCATAATAAAAGAGGGGTTTGAAGGTTGAATTTCTTAATGTTGAAGTTCAATGCAATTTTCTGCATCTTATTTTCTGACTGCTAATGACTTTACTTTTTTCTTGGAAACATCAAAAAGGCTATCATCTACTTTGTTTCGTTTGATTTCAGTAGCAAAATAAGTTACCCGGAAACCGGGATAAATAAATACAAAACGCAGAGGCACATAGCCCATTTTAGCAAAAATTTCGTTGTTGTTGTTCATTTTGAAATTTTTGAGAAAATCGGGGTGTAGAGGGTATTTCTTGCTGTAATAAAACATACGTCCTCGCATTTGTTGCTCCTTGATGAATTTAGATTTCACGGTCAGCAGGTCGCAAGGTTCGCCCAAAACATTCATCTTGCTTCTTTTGGTTTCCATTTGCACAATTACCTCATTTTCAAACGTAGCACTACTGCTAAAAAGTGTATCATTTTTAGGGTATTTGTCGTAGAGCATTGCCGAATTATTGATATAAATTTGGGATTCACGCTTGCAGTCGTCAAATTTCCAGTAATAATTGCTCCCTTTGATGTACAGCGTAGATTTACTGCCAAACTCATAGGCAATAAGAAAATCGCTTTTCTGCAAAGTGGTATCGGTAACTTCTACCCGGTGGGCATACTTGATGTAGCCTTCAAAAATTTGGGCTTTGCCCAACATTGCATAAGCCCAAAGCAATAAAAATAACAAACACTTTTTCATACGGATTTTTCAAATGCTTTTACAAACATAATGCCAATTTGTGCAAAAATACATTTTTTTCGTTAAATCTTAAAGAAAAAACAAAAATGGCGGGCTTGGATTGCTTAAAAAAGTCCAAAAAAAATTTCAAAAAATACCATTGTTTTGCCAAAAGTATTTATATTGCAAGCCAACTTTTCAAATAAAATTTGCTGAAATCCCGTTTCACCTAATAAAATTCTGAAAATCAACGTTTCATCATTAAACTTTTAGCAGAATGTCATCATCAATTTGGAGAAAAAAACCTTTGAGTGCTTTTGAGGCAGATATGAAAAAAAGCGACCTCAAAAGAGTTTTAGGCAAATGGAGCTTGACTTCTATCGGTATTGGGGCTATTATCGGTGGAGGTATTTTTGTACTCACAGGAAAAGTAGCGTATTTCAATGCGGGTCCTGCACTGGCACTTTCTTTTGTAATAGCGGGCATTGCTTGTATTTTTGCGGCACTTTGCTACGCCGAGTTTGCTTCTATGCTTCCCGTAGAAGGTTCTGCCTATGCGTATGCCTATGGTACCGTGGGAGAATTTTTTGCTTGGCTAATTGGCTGGGGGCTAATTTTGGAATATGGTATGGGGGCAATGACGGTAGCAGTGAGTTGGTCGGGGTATTTCAACAAACTGATAGGTATGTTTGGGCTATCTATTCCCGAACAATTCACCAAAAATCCCTTTGCGGGCGGATACTTCAATTTGCCTGCTTTCCTGATTGTTTGGGTGGTTACGGCTATTCTTGTAAAGGGTATCAAAGAAGCCGCCAGTGCCAATAATTTAATTGTAGTTTTGAAAGTAGGGGCTATTTTGTTTGTAATTTTGGTAGGAATTTTTTACATCAATCCTGATAACTGGACACCCTTCATTCCCGAACCCAAAGAGCTTACAGGCGAAGATGGCAGAATACATCAGGCATACGGGCTGAAAGGTGTTTTTGCAGGTGCCGCTTCCATTTTCTTTGCTTATATTGGTTTTGATGCAGTTTCTACGCAAGCAGGTGAGGCTATCAACCCTAAAAAGGATATGCCTTTTGCTATTTTGGCTTCGCTGATTATCTGTACTATCTTGTATATTGCTGTTTCTTTAGTACTTACTGGAATGATGAGATACGATAGCTTTACAGGAGAGGATTTGAAAGCACCTGTTGCCGCCGCTTTTGAAAAGCAAAATTTGGGTTGGGCAAAATACATTATTACTGCCGCCGCAACCGCAGGACTTATTTCGGTGATGCTTGTAATGATGCTCGGACAGACACGTATTTTCTTGGGTATGGCAAAAGATGGCTTGCTTCCCAACTTCTTCAAAGACATTCATAAAACCTTCAAAACTCCTTTCAAAAGCACTATTTTGGTAGGCTTTGTGGTATCGCTTGTTGCGGCTTTTGTGCCTTTGGATATTTTGGGTGATATGACTAGCTTCGGAACGCTTTTTGCCTTTGCTATGGTGTGCGGGGCTGTATGGCTTTTGCGTGTCAGAGAGCCTAATGTAGAACGTTCTTTCAAAGTACCTGCTTTGCCACTGGTTGCAACTTTGGGCGTACTTACCAATGCGTTTTTGATTATCAATTTGGATAAATTAGCTCAAATGCTTGCAGGAGGTTGGATGCTGGTTGGTATTTTGATTTATTTTGTCTATGGTAAGAAAAGTAGCAATTTGGAAAGAAACCAAACTGCATAATACAATCATTCCCGAAAGCAATAGCCTTTCGGGATTTTTTTTGAAAAAAATCGGCTTTTTCTTGCGAATTAAATTTTTTTGACCTATTATTGCAACAAATTCATCTCTTTCAAGTTTATTCTGCTGAATGTTTAAGCGACTTGTCTGATTCCTGTTCCTTGTAATTTATTAGAAAACGTTTTGAGGTGAAGAATGGAAAAAAAGAAACTCAATTTGCGATAATTCAGTTTGCCATTTACGCTTTGCTATGTCAATCTAAAAAATATATCTTCCCCAATCAATCTTGCTAATTATGCACACCATTGACGAACTTCATTTGAAGCTACTTTCCGAATTAAGAGAAATTGCCGAAAACCTTCAAATCAAAAATGCCCGAAAACTCACCAAGCCCGAACTCATTGAGGCTATCGCAGAAGCACAGGGGCAAACCACTAACGATACTTTTTCTGAAAACACTGAAAACGATAAAAATACTAAAAAAAGACGTGGCAGACCTCGTAGAGAAAATGTTGTTTCTGAAAATTTTGAGGAAGCTGAAAACCTGAATGGTAGTACCAACGAGGAAAATTTCATTGAAAGTTTTTCTGATGAAATCAAACTTGAACCCTTTGAATTGGATACTTTGCTGACGGATTTGCCCCAAGATGAACCTTCTAACGAAATCTTGGAAAACATTTTACCACATCAGAAAACCTATGAAAAGCCCCAACAGCAGAATTTTAAGAAAGCTAACAAAGACCGACTTCGTGAGTTTGATGGCTTGATTGAAAACCAAGGCGTTTTGGAAGTAGTACAGGACGGAGGCTATGGTTTTTTGCGTTCTCCTGATTACAACTACCTTTCCAGCCCCGATGATATTTATGTTTCGCCTTCACAAATCAAGCTCTTTGGCTTAAAAACAGGCGATACGGTACGTGGTACTATTCGCCCACCCAAAGAGGGTGAAAAATATTTTGCCTTGCTCAAAGTAATTAGCGTAAATGGGAAAAGTACCGAAGAGATTCGTGACCGTATTCCTTTTGAGTATCTTACGCCTCTTTTCCCCGAAGAAAAACTCAAACTCAGCACTCGTCCTGATTTGCTTTCTACACGTATGCTTGACCTTTTTGCCCCTATCGGTAAAGGACAAAGAGGTATGATTGTTGCCCAACCTAAAACGGGAAAAACCACCCTACTCAAACAAATTGCTAATGCCATAGCCGAAAATCACCCCGAAGTGTACCTGATAGTTTTGCTCATAGACGAACGCCCCGAAGAAGTTACAGATATGCAAAGAAGCGTGAGGGCAGAAGTGATTTCCTCTACTTTTGATGAGCAAGCTGAAAGACATGTAAAAGTTGCCTCAATGGTGCTTGAAAAAGCCAAAAGAATGGTAGAATGCGGACACGATGTAGTAATTTTGCTGGATTCCATCACTCGTTTGGCTCGTGCCTACAATACCGTAGTGCCTTCATCAGGTAAAATTCTTACAGGTGGTGTTGATGCCAATGCAATGCAGAAGCCCAAACGCTTTTTTGGTGCGGCTCGTAATGTTGAAAATGGAGGTTCGCTTACCATTATTGCTACTGCCCTCATAGATACAGGCTCGCGTATGGACGAAGTGATTTTTGAAGAATTCAAAGGTACAGGAAATATGGAATTGCAATTGGATAGAAAACTTGCTGATAAACGCATTTATCCTGCCATTGATATTCCTGCTTCGGGTACGCGTCGCGAGGATTTGCTTCTCACCAAAGACGAGCTCAACCGAGTTTGGATTTTGCGTAAATATATGACCGATATGAACGCCACCGAAGCAATGAACTTCCTCATAGAAAAAATGACCGATACCAAAGACAATATGGAATTTTTGAACTCAATGAATGGTTAGCATTTTTTAGCCCTCGCTTCTGAAAAGTGAGGGCTTTTTTCATAAAAATCATTTTTGGCTCTGCTTTTTGTCATACTTTTTTTGTAGTAGAGATTCTAACTTTCGCAAAAAATCAAAAACAATTATGAGAAAGATTCTTGTCCCTACCGATTTTTCAGAGTTTGCAGAAAAGGCTTTGCAAACGGCTGTGAATATTGCTCAAAAAACGAAAGCAGAAATTCTCTTGCTCAATGCTAATGAAATGGCTGTTGCGGCAATGCCCATTGCCGAGTATTATTACTACGACAAAGAAAAGGAGCAAAGCTACTTGCAGATGGTCAATGATAGTTTGGATAGAACTTTGCAAAAGATAGCTTCGGATATGGATTTGGGCGATATAAAGGTGAGTACGCTTGTAGAAAGCGGTTTGCTGGTTGATGTAATAGAAGAAGTGTGCCATCGTGAAAACATTGATTTGGTCATAATGGGAACACAAGGAGCAACAGGTATGAAAGAAATGCTGGTGGGTTCTAATACGGAAAAAGTAGTACGCAATGCACCTTGTCCTGTTTTAGCTGTACCCAATAAGGTTGCTTACGAATTCAAAAATATTGTTTTCCCTACTACGCTTCGCCCCGACCAAGAAAAAGCCTTCAAGAAACTTGCTCAAATGCAAAATGTATTCGATGGCAAAATTCATCTCTTGTATCTCAATAACCCTGCTCATCTGCAAGATGAAGACGCCATTCAGGAGCGTAAGAACAATCTGGTAGAAGATGCAGGCTTACAAAATACTGAAATTTTTATCAGTCAGCAGAATGTATTTGATGAAGAAAACGCCATTCTTGAATTTGCCCGCGAAGTAAAAGCCGATTTGATTGTAATGGCAACGCATCAACGCAAAGGTCTGGCTCATCTCTTTTTAGGAAGCATTACCGAAGATACTATCAATCATTCGGATATTCCTGTTTTGGCGATACCTTTGAAAAAATAAAACTTCCTCTCGTGTGGGTGGGCATAGCCAAGCCATACGAGAGGAATAAGTAAGAGGTAACTTGCAAGTATTGAAATGATACCACTCTTATTAAATTTTAGCACAATGAAAAAAATAGTATTTTTCTTAGCATTGACTTTATTCTTTTCTATATCGTGTAAAAAGAATGAAGTTGCTCCGTTAAGTGAGCAAGAAAAGGCTGATTTACTCTTTTTAAGAGAAGAGGAGAAACTGGCAAGAGATGTTTATCTTTATGCTTACAATAAATATGGACAAATCATTTTCAACAACATCGCTAATAGTGAGCAATCACATATGAATAGTGTATTGACACTACTCAATAAATATGGCATTCCTGACCCTATTGGTACGAATGGTATAGGCGTATTTACCAATGATGAATTACAGTCACTTTACAACGAACTAACGGCAAAATCAGATATATCATTCAACAAAGCCTTAGAGGTTGGTGCCAATATTGAAGATTTAGACATAAAAGACATTTATACATTTAGAGCTCATACAACAAAAAGCGATTTGTTGAATGTTTATGACAATTTAACTTGTGGTTCAAGAAATCATTTGAGAAGTTTTGTGAGAGAGCTGGGCACATACACACCTGTCTATATTACGCAATCGCAGTTTGAGGCTATTATTAACTCTTCAAATGAGCAATGCGGTAGATAAATGAATAAAGAATATACAAACAAACAAGGTCGCTCATAACGACCTTGTTTGCTGATAACTAAAATCCTATTCTACGAGGTTCTGTGTAGTTTTCAGTGATAATTTCTTCGTTATTGTATATTTCTGCAAGGGTAGTGGGTTCGGTGATAGTTTTATTCAAACCTAACTTATCCACTAATTTTTGGGCTTTTTCTACTTCCAAAGGTCTGAATTCATATTTGGCAATAAGCCTACCTTTTCGCATAAGAGCCTTATCAATACGGCTAATGTCGGTATTGAAGGTGCAAATAATCTGAATGGAAAGCGAATCGGAAAGTAAGCCGTCTGTTAGGTTCAGTAGGGTTGAAACAGGTGAATATTGCTCAGAATCACGACTTACAATCAAGTTTTCGGCATCTTCAATTACGAAAATAGAATTGGTATTTTCCAAAACAAGAGAAATGAGGTCGGGGCTGGTGAGCGAAAGAGCCAAATGAGGAGGCAAGAAAATGATGTTTTTTCTCACTTTGGAAATCAAATAGCGAATATAAGAAGTTTTGCCTGTACCCGGCTTTCCGTGCAACAGCACCAAACCCTTATCATTTTTTTGAGAAAGCCTTTTGACAATGGTTTCGTGTATGGGTAGAAAATCGTCATTGTAATTATCTTCAATATTGAGTTGGGGGGCAATTACATCAATAGACTTGGTATCAAAGCCTCCCATAGAAGCATTGATAATAACCGAAATGCTTGGCTTCAAACGAGAAGATTTACGCTTGAATTTGGAGGTTTCTTTGATAATAGTTTCGGCTTGCGAGCTATCCTCTTCGCTAAAAAAACAAGCTACACCATTACTGCGAACACTTATATCTACAATGCTACCATTTTTTAGCAAATATACATTTTGCCAATCTGTAAATTTTTTTGTTTTTTGGTTAAAATTACGGGAACTGAACCGATGTTCAATTTCGTCTTGGAAATTTTTTTCAAACCAAGCCTTCGCTTTTTTGGTATTGACATTATGAGCAAACAAAGTGCTGGGAATTTTGCCTGAAATGCTCAAATAAAGCTGTTGCGTATTGATTGGCTCATTCCAATCACCATTTAAGATTTTGGTATTGAAGGGGAGAAGTTTGTCAAAATTTCCTTCGTCTTCGTGGCGACTTTCGCGAATATATCTCAAAATATCTAAACGACTACTTAATTTTATGCCCATAGGGTATTATTTTTGGGGATTAGTAACTGCTTTTCCAAATTTTTGGTATAATGATGATTTTTCAGGGTATTTGCCTTGAATATCTTTGTAATAAAGTTGAATTTTCTCTAAATCTTCTACATAGTTGCCTGATGGATAAAACAGGTCATCAAAAAAGCCACCTTCTTTGCGTGCATAGTCCAAAAAACCTAAACTAATCGGTACATTTGCTTCTTGTGCAATGTAATAAAACCCTGATTTCCAGCCTTCGGTATAGCTACGCGTACCTTCCACAGGCACAAGCAAGATAATTTTTGGGGATTTGCGAATAATTTCAGCGGCGGCACTTACCAAATTATTGCTTTTGCTTCTATCTACGGGTATTCCGCCGAAAAAACGCATTAGCAAGCCCAAAGGAAACTTAAAAAGGCTTTTTTTGCCTAAAAAGCGTATTCGTATGCCTAATGAGGAAAAAATTACCATAGTATAAAAGAAATCCCAATTGCTTGTGTGTGGTGCGGCGACCATTACCGTTTTGGGAGCTTTGGGAATTTGTCCTATTACTTTCCAACCTGAAAAGAACAAGAGAATTTTGGCGAAAACTTTCAATAATAACATCAGAGAGCGTGTAAAAATTCGTTTTTTATTAACAAAATTTTAGAAAAATTTGTTCAGAAATAGGGTAGGGAAAAGCAAAATTATTTTTCTACTTCGTTCTTAAAATCTCGGAATGCTCTGTAAATTGCCGAAGCCATTAGAGTCTGATTCCAAGTGTCGGTCATATATTCAACTTCTTCGTCGTTGGTTACGTAGCCAAGTTCTACCAAAATGCTCGTGCAAGCCACTCTACGTAGTACCACAAAACCAGCCTGCTTGATACCACGCGTTGGTCGGTGCAGTCTTTCGCTGAATTGCTTATCAATGAGTGTAGCCAAATGCAGGCTATTTTCAAGATAATTGTTTTGGATAGAGGTCATTATGATATGGGCTTGTGGCGAATTGGGGTCAAAGCCGCCATAATTTTTTTTGTAGTTATCTTCTAAAAGGATAACGGCATTTTCTCGTTTAGCGACTTCCAAGTTTTCCTGATTGGCGTGAGGTCCCATTACAAATACTTCCAAGCCTTTTACTTCTGCCTTTTTCTTATCTTTTTTGGTATCCATTGCGTTGCAATGCAAAGAAATAAATACATCTGCATTGCTACGATTAGCGATTTCGGCTCTTTTGTAAAGTTCTACAAAAGTATCGGTAGTGCGGGTATAAACTACATTCACTTCGGGCATATATTTTTTGATAGTAGCCCCCAAT
The DNA here is from genome assembly GCF_053497555.1 of Raineya sp. Lineage (NCBI taxonomy): Bacteria > Pseudomonadati > Bacteroidota > Cytophagia > Cytophagales > Raineyaceae > Raineya > Raineya sp. The sequence goes on from NZ_JBRCWE010000022.1 coordinate 21,675, forward strand.
TCCAGTGCTACGGGTAAGACAATATCTTTTTCTTGAATTTTTTTTGTGGGGTGAATGGTGCCAGGGTCGTGTCCGCCGTGTCCGGGGTCTATGACTACGGTACGAATCTTGTAGAGCAAAGGCTTTTTAGGAAAAACCAAAGCCACACACAAAAACATTAGCACGATAATTGCTAACGAAAAAGTACCCCAACTATGCTTTTTTTTCATAGCTTTGCAGAAATTTTCGGGAAGGCACTTTCGCATTATTTCTTTCATCATTGGTTTTGTGGAACGCATTAACAAGGCAAATATAAAATTTTTTATCCGAATTTGTTTCGTATTTTTCAAAAACTGCTTGCTATTAAGCGGAAAATTGTTGCTTTTCTTTCAAAAGTTCAAGGGTTCAAACCTCAAACCTCAAACTTCAAACCTCAAACTTCAAACCTCAAACTTCAAACTTTCAAACCTCAAACTTTTAACTTTTTTCTTGCTGTTTTTCTATTTTTCTGCTGAGGCTCAAAGAACCGATACCTTGCGAATTGGCTTGGATAGTACGGGCAAAATCCGTACCACAAGCCCTCGTGATACGCTACCTAAAACCAAAAATGCTTCCGAAATTCGTACTACCGTAAAGTTTCAGGCAAAAGACTCGGTAAAAATACAAATCAAAAAGAAAAAAGCCGCAATGTATGAAAAAGCCCAAATTGACTATGGCGAAACACAACTCAAAGCGGCGAAAATTTTTGTAGATTTAAGCACTCAAATCGTAAAGGCTCGCCCCAAATTAGATACCATTCGCAAAAATAAACTTGTAGATAAACCTTTGCTCAAAGAAAAAAGCGAAGAATTTGCAATGGATTCGGTAGATTACAACTTGGAAACCCAAAAAGGCTTGATTTTCAATATTGTAACCAAGCAAGGGGAAGGTTTTGTGGCAGGAAGTAGAGTAAAAAAAGATGCTGAAAATGAGCTTTGCATCCAAGATGGGCATTATACTACTTGCGATTTGGCAAATCCACATTTTCGGATAGTAGCCAGAAAAATCAAAGTTACCAAAAACCAAAATGTAGTAGCAGGACCTTTTTATATGGAAGTAGGTGGCGTGCCTACGCCTTTGGGTTTTGCTTTCGGTATTTTCCCCAAACCCAAAGAAAAAGTTTCGGGTATTATCATACCCGAATATGGCGAATCGCGTGAAAATGGTTTTTTCTTGCGTGGAGGGGGCTATTATTGGGCAATTAGCGACTATGTTGATGCTACGCTCACTACCGAAATTTACACCTATGGCAATTGGGGTTTTGCTGTTACGAGCAATTACAAAAAACGATATGCTTTTAATGGTGGCTTTAATTTCAGCTATCGCAGTCTTTGGGATAGACCTTTGGACGAGTTTAATCGCAATAAAACAGGGCAGTTTAGTCTTACGTGGAATCATCGCCCCGAAACCAAAGGAACGGGCAATTTTTCGGCTAATGCCAATATTGCCAGTTCTCGTTTCAATCAGACCAGTGTTACCAATATCAACCAACTCATTACTACCAATCTCAATTCGGCAGTAAATTATTCTAAAAGTTTCAGAGGCTTGCCTTTTTCATTTTCTTTGGCAGGGCGTCATCAGCAAGATTTGCAAAGAAATCTTGTTACGCTCAATTTGCCCGACTTCAATTTTACAATGAACCAAATTTTTCCCTTCAAAACTTTGGTGAAAAGTCCTAAAAGTTTCTTTTCTACAATGGGTGTAAATTACAACCTTATTGCCAACCATACCATTACCAACCAAGTTACAGGCACGGGTGGTTTTGGTTTTGAGACTACCCAACGCCGTAGAGATAGCATTTATGCTTTTCGTCCTGAAAATTTTGGGCTTTTCTTACAGAACGCTCGGCTCAATATTACACACAATAGCACGCTTTCAGCTCCTTTCAAAATTTTACGATACTTTAATGGAAATTTTGGTTTCAATTTTTCTCAAACTTTTCATCAAAGACGTTTGTCATATAGCTGGCAAGAAACCTTTGACCCTCAAACTAATACTTTGCGTGGTGCTGTGAAAGTAGATACTTCTCGCCGTTGGGGGAGTACCTATCGCTACAACTTTTCTTTGGGCTTTTCTACAAATATTTACGGGTTTTACAATTTCCCTAAAAGCAAAGGACGCTTGCAAGCTATTCGGCACACCATTATTCCGAATGTTTCGCTTTCTTATACCCCCGATTTTTCGCAAGCAAAGTTTGGGTTTTATCAGCAAAATGTGCAAACAGGTGTAAAATCGGTGCGTATTGGTGCAGGGCAAACTATCCAATTGCCTATTTATCAGAATTTGCCCATTTTTGAGGGGGCACCAGGACAAGGGCAATCGGGTTCGGTGTCTATCAATTTGCGTAATAAAATTGAGGCAAAAGTTTTACCCAAAAACGATACATCAGGTAAAGCCAAGCCGCAAGTTATTTCTTTGCTTGATGAAATAGGCTTGAATACCTCTTACAATATGCTCGCCGACCGCTCCAAAAACCAATACGCTTGGGCAAATGTGAATATGAATACCCGTGTGCGTCTTCTAAATCGCTTGGATATAGGACTTACCGCCAGTTTAGACCCCTATTTGTACCGAGATACCCTCGTCAATAATCAAATTCGTAGAGAAAAGACCTTTGATTTGGCTTGGGAAAAAGGGCGTTTGGGAAAAATTACTTCTGCCAATTTGAGTTTTTCTACGGCTCTCAACCCTGATTTTTTCAAGAAAAAAACGGCTACACAAGCCGCTACAATGCCTACCAGTGGAAGAGGTGGAGGAATAGGGGGCGATTTACCCGCCAATTTGCTGAACCCTATGAGTGGCACGCAAGGCTTACAAACCAGCACTGTTCAAAATCCCTTAGCGAGCATCAATCGTTATATGGATTTTGATGTTACTTGGAACTTGGTACTTAACTACAATTTGAGCTACAACTTTTTGAGTTTGCAAGAAAACTTTACGCAAACTTTCAATTTTTCGGGTGATGTGAGCCTTACAAAAAATTGGAAATTGGTATTCAATAGTAGTTATGATTTTAGGGCAAAAGGTTTCGGTCCTTCTCAATTTAGCTTTACACGTAACTTGCACTGCTGGCAAATGAGCTTTGATTGGCAGCCTTTCGGGCAGTTTCAGTCTTATTTCTTTCGCTTCAATGCCAATGCCGCTACTTTACGCGATTTGAAAGTAGAACGCCGCCGCACTACCTACGATAGATAATTGGAATTTTTACTCCAAAATCTTGTTTTCTTGCTTCTTGTTGCCTTTCAATAACTTTCAGCTCACATAAAGCACCAAACCTTTCAGATATTCGCTTTCGGGGTGGTAGATGCTAATGGGGTGGTCGGGTGGTTGGGTGAGTTGATGTAAAATTTTAATATCTCTGCCTACATCTGCCGCCGCACCGAACACAATTTTACGGAACAAATCTCTATCTACACTGCCCGAACAAGAAAATGTAAAAACCAAACCGCCACTTTGTATTTTCTTGAAAGCCTGCATATTGATTTCTTTGTAGCCACGAGCGGCGTTGGGTACATTCTGAGCCGTTTTGGCAAAGGCAGGTGGGTCTAAAACAATTAGGTCGTAGTAGTTTTCAGGGATTTTTTTCAGATACAAAAAGCAATCTTCGGCAAAGGCTTGATGTTTGCGATATTGGGGAAAGTTCATTTGGATATTTTTTTCAGCTTCTGCACAAACCTCTTTGGAAATATCTACCGAAATCACTTCTTCAGCCTCGCCTGCTACCGCATACACGCTAAAACCACCTGTATAGCTAAACGTATTCAGCACTCTTTTGCCTTTGGCATAAGATTTCAGTAAAGCTCGGTTTTCTCTTTGGTCAAGAAAGAAGCCCGTTTTTTGTCCTTTTTCCACATCAACACCAAAAAGCAAGCCATTTTCGGAGATTGTAATTTTTTCTTGGGGGGCAAGGTTATCTACCCAGCCTTCGGGAATATCAATTTGTTCTAGCCTACGGCTGTTTTCTTTGGTTTTGAGGTAAATATGATTTAGCCCTATTTCACGCAAAGCATCAATGATGATAGGGTATATTTTTTCAATACCTTTGTGCAAAATCTGCACCGAAGCTACTGTATCATATACATCTACAATAACACCGGGCAAGCTATCTCCTTCGGAAAAGAGCAGTCGGTAGGCATTGGTATTTGGGCTAATTACATATTTTTTACGTAATTCGAAGGCTCGCCAAATTTTTTCTTTCCAAAAATTATCTCGCAATTCTATTTCCTTTTTCCCGAAATAAAACATTCGGCAAGCAATCTGATTTTTGGGGGCATAAAAGCCATAACCCAAAAAATTTTGTTTGTTATCTACTACTTTTACAATATCTCCTTGCTCAGCTTTTTTGGGGAACTCCTTGATAGCTCCCGAATAAATCCAAGCGTGCTGATGCTCTACGGAACGCTCTCTACCCGATTTCAAGACCAAATTTTCCATAATTTTGTATGCTCAAACAAAGTATATCAAAAAGATTTCAAAATAGAATTTTTCAAAAGTGTATGAAAGCAAGTTTGAGTTTAAGGTTTTTGAGGTTTGAATAAGAGTAAAATTTACGTTCAAAAAGTTCAAAGTTTGATGTTCAAGCCTTTAAGAGCTTTGTCGCTCATTTTTTATGTCGGGTATTGATTTTCAAAATCTTTTGTTTCCTTATAGCAAACTATGCCTAAATAATTACGAATTAGATTAAAAAAACTTGCTGGTGTCTATTCTCTTGTTTCCAATTCAAAACGGCTTGCAAGTTAGCAAATTCTGCAAAGTTCGCAAAAGCAAAGAATTTGAACTTTTTAAGAAAAATTTTGGTTCTGAAGCAAAACCTAAGTTTGTAGCGTATGATTTCCGTAACTGATAAAGCCAAAGAAAAAATTATAGAAATTCGTCAGAAAGAGGGTTTTTCTGATGAGCATAACATTCGGGTAGCTGTAAAAGGTGGTGGCTGTTCGGGTTTGATGTACGATTTGCAGTTTGATAGCAACGTTCAGCCCAATGATGAAATATTTGAAGACAAGGGCATCAAAATTTTGGTAGATAAAAAAAGCCTTTTGTACCTCTTGGGTACTACGCTGGACTTTTCAGATGGCTTGAATGGCAAAGGATTTCAATTTGTCAATCCGAATGCTTCGCGTACTTGTGGTTGTGGTGAAAGTTTTGCTGTATAAAAGCATCAGGGTTGGAACTCCAACCCTGAAATTTTAATAAGAAGGAATAGAAGGGCTGGTACTGAAAATTTTCTCTGCAATAAATCCTATCACAAGCCCAATAACAATAGATGTTAGAATAATCGCTACCACATAGCCTACTTTTTTCGCTTCGGGAGTGTTTTTCATAGGGCTAATGCCAAGCCAAGCTACATACGCCCCATAAAGCCCAACAATACCCAGAACAGATAAAGAAGGAATAATATGGAAAACCGCCGCAATAAGTGAGGCTGTTTGCGAATAAGCTACCAAACGAGCAGATTTATCCAAGTTTTTTTTCCGACTCAAAAGAGGGAGCAAGCAAATCTACTACATATGTTGTACCAACATAGCCGATAATTGCCCCAATGATATGGGAAATAGCCATTTTGATACCAAAATCTATCCCCTTGATTTTCACTAAACCAAAGTCTAATCCAATCAGCCCATAACCAATAAAATGAGCAACCGCTCCTATCAGCGATAGAGGCACAACATAACCTACGAGCAGTGAGCTAAAAGTTGTTTTTTCTTCTTTGCTCACTTCCCACTCTTGTTTGGGATTTAGCAAAATGTTTTTGGCTTTTTCTACAAGATTCATAATACAGAAAAGTTTATTTGTGAGAAATTTCTCACAAGTAAATGATTTTTAGAGAAAAAGCCAAAAATTTTCTAATTTATTTAACCTCAAAATCAAACATTTTCCGATTTTCCAGATAGCCACAAAGTCTATCGCCAATTTGTACGGCTCCCACACCCGCAGGCGTACCTGTATAAATAAGGTCGCCTTTTTTGAGTGTGAAAAATTTAGAAAGAAACGAAATGATGTAATCAATCTTGAAAATCATCAGAGCGGTATTGCCTTCTTGTCGTTTTGAGCCATTCACTTCCAGAAAGAAATTCAAATTTTGAAGGTCGGCAAATTCTGTTTTGGGTAAAAAGTCTGAAATTACTGCCGAGCCGTCGAAGGCTTTGGATAGTTCCCAAGAGTAGCTATTTTGTTTGAGTTTGGCTTGCAAATCTCTTGCAGTAAAATCAATACCCAAGCCAATTTCTTCATAGTATTTATGGGCAAATTTTTCCTCAATATGTTTGCCTTCGCGACTGATTTTGATTACGACTTCTACTTCGTGATGAATTTCTTTGCTAAATTCGGGATAGTAAAAAGGCGAATTGCTTTTCAAGAGAGCTGTATCGGGTTTTAAGAAAATGACAGGCTCGCCCGAAAATTTATCAAATTCGCTTTGCATTTCAGCGATATGGTTGGCGTAATTTTTGCCTACACACAAAATTTTCATACTTTTTCTTTGGTTGAGTTAAAAAACTTGACAAAATTAGCGAAAAATATCAGCAGGATTTACAGGATTTACAAGGTTTATAGGATTTTTTTGTGATTTCATAAACTTCAAAGCTATAAAAATATGCGACCTACTTACGCAAGCAACGAAAATCTGCACAAATTTATTTCACTTGCACTGCAAGAAGATATTGGCGAAGGCGACCACTCTACGCTGGCTTCTGTACCTGAAAACGCAATAGGAAAAGCACGTTTGCTTATCAAAGATGATGGTATTTTGGCAGGAATGGAACTGGCAGAAATGATTTTCAAGGCTGTTGATGAAACTTTGCAAGTGGAAACTTTAATTCCTGATGGCTCTGCTGTAAAGAAAGGTGATATAGGTCTATATGTTTCAGGGAAGGCTCGTTCTATTTTGCAGGCAGAGCGTTTGGTACTGAATTGTATGCAAAGAATGAGTGGAATAGCCACCTTTACGAATTTCTTGAAACAAAAAATTGCTCATACCCAAGCAGAGCTATTGGATACTCGTAAAACTACACCCAATTTTAGGATTTGTGAAAAATGGGCAGTTTGGATAGGAGGAGGCAAAAATCACCGCTTTGGGCTTTATGATATGATTATGCTCAAAGATAACCATATTGATTACGCAGGAGGTATTCGTAAGGCTATTGAGGCAACGCATACGTATCTACAAGCCAAAAATCTTTCACTTCGCATTGAAGTTGAAACCCGCAATTTACAAGAGGTGCAAGAAGTTTTGGAGGTAGGGGGCATTGATGTAATAATGCTGGATAATATGAGTTTGGCGGATATGCGTAAAGCAGTGGAGATGATTGCAGGAAAATATCAAACAGAAGCATCAGGCGGAGTGAATGAGCAAACCATTGCAGGTATTGCCGAGTGTGGTGTAGATTTTATTTCTGTGGGAGCTTTGACTCACTCTGTAAAAAGTTTAGACATCAGCCTAAAAGCAGTGTAAGCTAATTTTAGGGGATTTGGTATAGATGAACTTTATGGAAGCTGGCAATTTTCTGCCAGTTTTCAGGTATTTTTTTTACCCATTCAGGGAATTTCACTCCCAACAATTCAAAGTAGGCGATACTATATTCGTTTAAGATAACATACTTGGGCAGTTTGCTTGGGTTTGGCATATTCATTTCATCAAAGTTCTTAAAACTTACACCTTGTGGTTTTTCAAAACGGAAATACCATAGATGTCCAGAAACGAGTTTATCATCAGTAAAAACGATACAAGGTTTTTGAAAAATACCGAAATGTTTTTCAAATAGCATTTTTTCGTATTTGTACCCTGTTTCGGTGGGTTTGAGCATTGTATAAACGGGGTGAAAAATCAGTAAAAAGCCCAAAATAGCTATGCTAACCTCTTTTTTGTAGAAAAGTTGTAAATACTGCAAAATCCCCTTTCCCTTTGTAGGTATGTTGGGAGTAAGGCTATTGGTTAGGGGCTGAGGTAACCCAACCCACCCTGCTAAAACTGCATACAATCCTGCTACTTTTATTCCCAAAGTTTTCCAAACCCAAAGTGCAGAAGCAAACAACAAAAGAGCCGTGAGGACTTTGTAGGGGTTTTGCATAATTGCCTGTGCCGAAACGATTGCCCCCAAAGGCACTAAAAACAAAATATGGCGAGGGAGCAGATAAATAGGCGTATAATGTTCAAAATCTACGGGCATTAGCCAAAAGGAAAGCAGACTGAATGTAAAAGCCGCAAGTGTAAAACTTGAAAAATCTTGCAATGCTTTGCTCAAAGCAAATAGTTTTGTCAAAGCACCTGCAAAGGCAATTATCAAGCCTGTTTGCACAAACATTTGCAAGGGAGCATACGTGAGCCTTTCCAATAAAAAACTTTCGCTACGGAATTGAGTGTATTCCTGATGCCCTTCTTGGATAAGAGAGAAACGAAAAAAAGGGGTTTCTGTAAAATAGGCATACAAACCTACATAAAAAACGCCTAATACAAGGGCTGTAATGAAAGCCATTACCCAAAAGCCCAAATTTTGCTTTTTTAGCAAATCATATACGCATACATATACGTAGAAAGGCACAACAAAAAGGATAGTTTCTTTGCATAAAAATCCCCAAAAATTCAAAAAAACAAAGAAAAATGCTTGCCAAAAGTTGTTTTTTCTTTCCCAAAGCAGAAAAATAGCTCCTAAAACAAGTGTACTCAGTAAAACATCAGGGTATAACTTATTGGCAAAAAAAAGCGTGTAAAAGTCTAAAAAGAATAACAAGAGAGCAATTGCCTGTTGAGTTGGGATAAGATTTTTTTTTATCCATACATAAAAAATGGTAAAACTCGCAAGGGTAGCCAGCAAGGGCAAAAGTATGTTAGAAAAATCATTCACTCCAAAAATTTTGTAAAAGAGAGCCAAGGGGAAAATCAACCCCCATCGGTGAGCGAAAATATCAGATGTATGAATGGAGTAATTCCCTTGCGAAACGCTATAAGCATACGAAGCATAAGTAGTATCATCGTAAAAATAGTATCCGTCAAAATCTGCAAAGGCAAACAGCACACAAAAACAAAGGCAGAGATAAAAAAGTAGGTTCTGACGTAAGTTTAACACAAAATTCATTAGGTTTATGCAGATTTTTTTATAGCTTTGTGCAAAAATAAAGTAAAAATGATTTCTCGCCGTCAGTTTCTTACGGAAAGTTTGGTAGGAATGGGGGCTTTGGCTCTCGCCCCTGATTTGCTTTTTGCTGAAAGTAATAAAGAGGTCGTAAAAATTACGATACTGCACACCAACGATATGCACTCTCGGATAGAGCCTTTCCCCAATGATGGCAGAAAATTTGCGGGTTTGGGCGGTATGGCTCGCCGAGCCGAGCTTATTAAGCAAATCCGTAGCCAAGAACCCAATGTTTTACTCTTGGACGCAGGCGATATTATACAAGGTACGCCTTATTTTAATTTTTATGGAGGGGAAGTTGAGCTAAAACTGATGAGCCAAATGGGTTATGATGCCGCAACCATCGGCAACCACGAATTTGATAATGGCATAGCAGGTTTTAATAAATTTCTTCCTCACGCAAATTTCCCATATCTGATAGCCAACTATGATTTTTCAGGGGAAGAAAGCCTAAAAAATGCTTTCCAGCCCTATAAAATTTTTGAAAAACAAGGCATTAAAATTGGCGTTTTTGGATTAGGAATTGAACTGAAAGGCTTGGTTTTGGATAAATTTTATGGAAATACCAAATACCTTGACCCCATAGGCATTGCCAAAGAAATGGTACAAACCCTTAAATCTAAAAAATGTGATTTGATAATTTGTCTTTCTCATTTGGGTTACAGATATGATGAAGAGCCCAAGAAAATTTCTGATTACAAAATTGCCCAAGCCGTAGAAGGCATAGATTTAATTATTGGAGGTCATACGCACACTTTTTTAGATAAGCCCGAAGAGGTATCGCACCCTAGCGGGCATATTACGCTCATCAATCAAGTAGGTTGGGCGGGTATTCGTTTGGGTAAAGTAGATTTTGTTTTTGAAAAAGGCAAGAAAAAATCCAGCAAAAATACAAGTTACGCAATCAAGTAGTAACTTCATTGATGAAAACAGGTTTGAGAGTTTTAAGGTTTAAGGTTTGAGGTTTGAACTCTCAAACCCTTGAACCCTTAAACTTTTTGAACCTTTGAACTCTTAAAGTTTCAAACCTTTGAACCCTTAAACTTTCAATTTGAACCATCAAACCTAAACTTTTTGCATTATGCTTGTTACACGCAAAGCCCCTCATTTTGTTGCTCCTGCTGTTATCAATGGCAAGGAAATTGTCAAAGATTTTTCTTTGGAGCAGTATTTAGGTAAAAAATATGTGCTTTTGTTCTTTTATCCCAAAGATTTCAGTGGTGTATGTCCTACGGAAATTTGGGCTTTTCAGGAAAAATTAGCCGAATTTGAAAAACGAGATTGTGCAGTAGTAGGTTGCTCTACCGATACCGAAGACACGCATTTGGTATGGCTTTCTATCCCCAAAGAAAAAGGTGGCGTACAAGGAACAACCTTTCCTTTGGTGGCGGATACTGCTAAAACGATTTCCAAAAACTACGGAGTATTAGGCGGCTACGAAGATTACGACGAAGAAGGCTATGCTACTTTTGTAGGTGCTCCTATTGCTTTGCGTGGCACATTTTTGATTGATAAAAATGGTGTCGTTCAGCACGAAAGCATCAATCATTTTCTTTTGGCTCGTAACGTAGATGAATGTTTGCGTACCCTTGATGCACTCATTTATTTAGAAAAACACGGAGAGGCTTGCCCTGCCAATTGGCACGAAGGTCAGAGCTTTACCAAAGTTTCACGCGAGGCAATGATTGAATACCTGACCAAAGGCTAAAAAATCAAAAAGCCCCAAGTAAAATACTTGGGGTTTTCTTTGAAACAATTAAACAACATAAACAAACAAAACTATATGCTTGGGTTCTTTCATTCAAATCTGCCAAAATCAGAGCAAGTTATGTGCCAAAATCAACTTTTTAATCAGATTTTTTTGCGAAAATTTACTAAAAGCCTACTTTTCGCTCTTTTTGCTTTTGCTTCGGCTTTCGCTCAAAAGAAAACCGTTAGCGTTGAGGATATTTGGCAGAAATATTTATTTTACCCGCAAGCCGTTGAGGGGTTTGATTATATGAAGGATAGCCGCTTTTATACGGTTTCCGAAAAAAGAAAAATATACAAGTACGAAACTCGTACAGGTAAAAATGTAGGTTTAATTGCCGAATTGCCCATTGATTTTGATAGCTACGAATTCAATGCTACCGAAGATAAAATTTTACTCTATACTCAGCGAGAAGCTATTTATCGCCGCTCTTTCAAAGCAGAATATTATCTATACGACCTCAAAACCCAAAAACTTATTCAAGTTTCTCCAAACGGCAAGCAATCTTATGCTACCCTTTCGCCTGATGGCTCAAAAATTGCCTTCGTAAGAGAAAACAATCTTTTTTTAGTGGATATTGCTTCGCAAACTGAAACAGCAATTACCACAAACGGAAAGCCTAACCAAATCATCAATGGTGCTACGGATTGGGTGTATGAAGAAGAATTTGGTTTTGCACAAGCCTTTTTTTGGTCGCCTGATAGCAAAAAAATAGCTTTTTATACTTTCGACGAAAGCCGCGTCAGAGAGTATAATATGCAAATATGGAAAGGGCTTTATCCGCAAGATTATCGTTTCAAATATCCCAAAGCAGGAGAGCAAAATGCTTTTGTTTCAATTTCAGTCTATTTTTTGGATACTAAGCAAACCAAAACCCTTGACTTGGGTGCAGAAAAAGATATGTATATTGCCCGCTTGCAATGGACACGCAACCCTGATGTGCTTGCTATTCGTAAACTCAATCGTTTGCAAAATAAATTGGAACTTATTCACGCCGACCTTGCCAAAAATACTACACAAGCCATTTACAACGAGGAAAATAAGGCTTATGTTGATGTTGAATTTTGTGAAGATTTACACTATTTGCAAAATGGCAAAGAACTGATTTTGGCTTCGGAAAAAGATGGCTTCAAGCATTTTTATCTTTACGATATAAACGGAAAGCTAATCCGACAAATTACCAAAGGGAATTGGGAAGCCAGCAAATTAGTGGGTATAGATGAAAAAAAGCGACTGCTCTATTTTACAGCTACAAAAAATTCACCTTTGGAGCGTAACTTATTTGTGATTTCTTTGGATAAAGGTGTTGAAAAAATCTTGCTCGCCGAAAAAGGTATGCACAAAGTTACGATGAGTAATGATTGCCAGTTTTTTATGGACGAGTTTAGTACAGCCAATACGCCTCCTACGTATAGCTTGTACGAGGTTTCAGGCAAAAAAATCAAAGATTTGGAAACCAATAGCACCTTACGCAAAGTATTAGAAGAGTATCATATTTCCCCCAAAGAGTTTTTTACCATAAAAACCCCTGATGCCGAACTAAACGCTTGGCAAATCAAACCTTTGAATTTTAATGCTTCGCAAAAATATCCTGTACTGATGTTTGTATATGGCGGACCGGGCTCGCAACAAGTGGAAAACGAATGGAATGTATTTGATTATTTTTGGTATCAGCATCTTGCCGCAAAGGGATATATGATTGTATGTGTAGATAACCGTGGTACGGGAGGCAGAGGAGAGGCTTTTCGTAAATGTACTTACGGACAGCTCGGCAAATTAGAAGTGCAAGACCAAATACAAGCGGCAAAATACTTGGCAACGCTTCCTTATGTAGATGCCAGCCGTATAGGTATTTGGGGATGGAGTTATGGTGGTTATATGGCGGCAAATTGTATTCTGCAAGGCAATGATATTTTCAAAGCCGCTATTTCCGTAGCTCCTGTAACAAATTGGCGTTTTTATGATACTATTTACACAGAACGCTATTTGGGCTTGCCCCAGCAAAATCCTGCGGGCTACGATGAAAACTCTCCCAATACCCACGCAAGCAAGCTAAAAGGCAAGTTTTTGCTTATACACGGCACTAGTGACGATAACGTGCATTTTCAAAATGCAGTGGCTTTACAAGAGGCTCTCATCAAGGCAGGTAAGCATTTTGAAAGTTTTTATTACCCCAACCGAAATCACGGCATTTACGGCGGAAATACCCGCTTACATCTCTACCAACTAATGACAGATTTTTTGATGAGGAACTTGTAGGAAGCATTTTATTTTCCCTTATTATCCTATCCATTCTTAGCAAAGTGCAAATTTTTTGCAAAATAGCAAAGCATAAAATTTTATTTTGCACTTTTTGTTAGGAGCAGAATTTTTTTGTTCGTAACTTGAAAAAGTTTAATTTCAATACCCTTTTTATTTATGCCCAAAGTAACATTCAACAACCGCAAAGGAAACTTCTACGAAACGCTCAAAAATGCCGTTGAAGTTTATTTTCAAGAAAAAAAACTCTCTAAAACAGGCGATTGGCGTTTGTTTTCTAAAACAATTATTCTCATTGCCTCTGCTTTGGGGCTGTATGTATTGCTTTTGAGCAACGTTTTGCCTGCTTGGGCAGGTATGCTGGGCAGTGCTTTGCTGGGCTTTGTACTGGCAACTATTGGCTTCAATGTAATGCACGATGCCAACCACGGCAGTTATTCCAAAAGTAAAACACTCAACGAAATTTTAGGTCTTACGATGAATGCACTTGGGGGAAATGCTTTTATTTGGAAAATCAAACACAATATCACACATCACACCTATACCAATATAGACGGATTAGACGATGATATTGCCAAAAGTCCCCTGATACGAATGGCATCTACACAAGTTTGGAAACCCGCTCACCGCTTTCAGCACATTTATATTTTCTTTTTGTACGCTATTAGCTCGTTTGCTTGGGTTTTCCTGACAGATATGCAAAAATACTTTAAGCGTAAAATTCACAATAGCCCTATTAGCAAAATTCCGCTCAAAGAGCATATTATTTTTTGGATAAGCAAAATTTTGTACGTGGTGTTTTATGTGGCAATTCCTGTGTATTTTGTGGGGTGGGGTGCTTGGGCAATAGGTTTTAGCCTGATGCACGTAGTAATGGGCATTACTTTATCGCTTACCTTTCAGCTGGCTCATATGGTAGAAGAGGTAGAACACGAGCATTTTGTAGCAGAAAGCACTTTTATTGATTCCGAATGGGCAGAGCATCAGGTACGTACCACTGCCAATTTTGCTCCTCAAAGCAAACTCATTTCTTGGCTAGTAGGTGGTTTGAACTTTCAGATAGAGCATCATCTTTTTCCACGCATTAGCCACGTACATTATCCTGCTATCAGTAAAATTGTGAAAGAAGTTTGCGAAAGCTATAATGTACCTTATTACGAAGCTCCTACGCTTTGGCACGCGATTGTTTCACATATCAAAACAATGAAAGCCTTTGGGCAAAAGCCTGTGTTGGTAAGTTGTTGATAAATAATCTTGTAAATCCAACTTGTCGCTTAAATTTAGCCTAAAAAAGTATGGGGCTTTATTTTTCTGATTTGCAGATTTTTATTACCTTTACTCCAAAAGTTTGGGTATGCGAAAGTATAGTTTGCACTATGAGGAAGCCTCTCAAACGGTTTTTTTAATATTTGAGGGCTTTCTGAATGAGCAAGATTTTAAGCAGGTATGGCTGGAAGCAGTTGCTTTGATTGAAACACACAAAGCCCCTTATTTTTTCATAGATGCTTCCCAAGAGCGTATCATTCCTACGGGTACAGAGGAGTGGCTCATCAATGAATTTGCTCCACTTGCCGAAAAGCACGCCCACAAGTTAGGCTATCGTCTGAGAGCCGCAAGGGTAGAGTCGCAAGATATTTTCAATCGTTTGGCTTCGGAGAAAAGTATTTTGCATTTTGCTACTTCTACTCAAAATTTTGATTTTCAGAATTTCCCTAATAAAGAAGCCGCTTTGGCTTGGCTCTATCAATCCTAAAAAAATGAGAACTTGGATTTTGGGTTTGTATTTTATTGGCAAGTGCTTGATTTTGCAGGCTCAGCAAACTTTTTTTACCATTCCTTCGGGAGAAATTACGCATAAAGGCAAGCATTTTTATCAAGTTCAGACTAACTTTTGGCATCTTCATTCAGCCCAAACCAAATTTGATTTTGATTACGGCATAGGGCATCATTGGGAGTTAGGTTTTAATTTGGATACAGACCTTTCTTGGAGAAGAAATGCCAAGTTTCTGGCGGTAGAAGATACACTCGGATTGGAGTCGGTAACCCCTTTGGTGCTTTTCAATATGCAAAAAGGTATTCCGATTTTGCCACATCCCAAACTGCGTATCAATTTGGGTACGCAAATGGGTACAAACCTTATCAATGAGGGCCATTGGCATTGGGCTTATACTTTTTACACAATGCTTGCTTCCGAATTTATGGAAGATTGGCATATCAATCTTGGGGCTTACATAGCCAATGATGCTTTTACGGGTAATGGCGATAATTTAGGTATCTTTGCAGGAATTGAAGTCCCTTTTAGTGAGCGTTGGGCTTTGATGAGCGATGCTACCTTTGCCAATACATCTAAATTCTATAGCTTCTTTGGGTATTTCTTTCAATCCTACCAGTCGCATACAGGTTTGTTTGGGAGGCATAACCACTACGCCCAGCAATCCGTTCAGGCAAACAGGAGTAATCTTTGAAATTAGCTTCTTTGGTTGGGATTTTTGGGATAAAAATGAAGAGTAAATTAAGTTTGAGAGTTAAAAGTTTGAAGTTTGAACTCTCAAACCATTGAGCCCTTAAACCTTTTGAACTTTTGAACTCTTAAACCCTTAAACCCTAAAACCTTTGAACTCTTAAACCCCTTGAACCTCAAAATATTCAGACAACCTGATTATGGAAAAAAAATACTTGCAAACATTTTTACTTTTTATCGTACTCACATTCATACTGAGCGGCACACAAAAAAGCTTGCCTCAATGGGGCTTTTTTGGACATAAAAAAATCAATCGTTTGGCGGTATTTTGTTTACCACCCGAAATGATTCGTTTTTACAAACATTATATCACTTTCATTACAGAAGAAGCCGTAAATCCTGATTCTCGTAGGTATGCCGTAGAAGGCGAGGCAGAAAGACATTTCATAGATATAGACGTGTATGATAAATTTTTCAATGATAGTGCCGTCTATAAGATGCCTCGTTATTGGAAACAAGCTGTGGAGCGTTTTACAGAAGATACCCTAAAAGCCTATGGCATAGTGCCTTGGCATATTGAAAAAATGAAACACGACCTTACAAGGGCTTTTGAACAAAGAGATGCAAGGCGAATTTTACGTCTGAGTGCTGATTTGGGGCATTATATTGCCGACGGCAATGTGCCTTTGCATACTACCGAAAACTACAACGGACAAAAAACAGGACAAGTGGGTATTCACGGCTTTTGGGAATCGCGTTTGCCCGAACTTTTCTCACAAGACTACGACCTTTTTGTAGGAAGAGCCGAATATATCAAAAACACCCAATTGCGTGCTTGGGATTATGTTATCAATGCTCACAAAGCCTTGGATTCGGTGCTTCGCTTTGAAAAAGAACTTACCAAAGAGTTTCCCGAAGATAAAAAATACGTCTTTGAAGAACGCAACAGAATCACGATACGTACCTATTCGCGTGAGTTTTCCAGAGCCTATCACGATAGGCTCAATGGGCAAGTAGAAAGGCGTATGCGGGCTTCTATCAAGGCGGTTGCCGATTTTTGGTATACGGCTTGGGTAGATGCAGGGCAACCCGATTTGAATAAACTCATTGATGCCCTTTCTAATGAAGAATTGCAAAAAGAATTAGAACAAGAAAAAGAACAATGGAAACAGCAAAAATATCAAGCCCGCCCTCACGATAACGCCGCCCTATGGCAAGGCGATGGCTATTTGGAACATAGTAGTTCTTGCTGTTTTGTGGCTCATCACAAACCTAAACAAAAGCTTTTAGCAAAGAGTAAAACTCCTAAAACGCAAAAAAAGTAACTTTTCAGGGCTGAAATTTGCAGAAAAAATACTGAAAAAATTGAAAATTTGTCCTTCATTTTTTACTTTCGCCGTTTTCAGCCAAAAACATAGAAATTTTGAGTGCTTTACAGATATTTATACTGCTGTATTTGTTGCTTACGCTACTGGTGGGCTATTGGGCTTCCAGACGTGTAAAAAATGCCCAAGATTTTGCTTTGGCAGGTAGGAATTTACCTTTGGGTGTTTCGGTAGCGTGTTTGTTTGCTACTTGGTTCGGCTCGGAGGTGATAATGGGTAGCCCTTCGGAGTATGCTGAAAATGGTTTTTTGGGAATTATTGAAGAGCCTTTGGGAGCGGTTTTGGCTCTGATTATCATAGGATTTTTCTTTACAAGAAAGCTGTATCGTTTGGGCTTACTAACCTTTGGCGATTTGTTTGAAAAACGATACAATACACAAATTGCTTTCATCAGCAGTTTGATAATGGTCATTACTTACTTTGGGTGGGTGGCGGCACAACTCAAAGCACTTGGAGAAGTTTTGGAAAGTGTAATGGGATTGCCCATTTTTACGGGTATGATAGTAGGGGCATTTGTAGTGCTTATTTATACCTATATCGGCGGAATGTGGGCAGTTTCGGTTACAGACTTTCTGCAATCTTTCATTATTGTTG
This sequence comes from Raineya sp., assembly GCF_053497555.1. Lineage (NCBI taxonomy): Bacteria > Pseudomonadati > Bacteroidota > Cytophagia > Cytophagales > Raineyaceae > Raineya > Raineya sp. The sequence continues at coordinate 39,270 of NZ_JBRCWE010000022.1, forward strand.
CAGGGCTGATAGCGATTTGGTGGAATTTGTCGGAGCAAATATCTTTGGACGCAGTGCTTGCCCAAACGCCCCCAAAATATTTTCAGGTATTGCCTGAACGTAATTTTTCGGATATTCTGGCATATATTTCTGCTTGGCTTACCTTGGGGCTTGGTTCAATTCCTTCGCAAGATGTCTTGCAACGTATTCTTTCTGCAAAATCTGAAAAAGTTGCCGTAAGAGCCTCATTTCTTTCAGCAGGGGTGTATCTGCTCATTACGGCTATACCACTTGTTATTACCCTTTATGCCCGCATTTTATATCCAAACCTTTTGCAAGAAAATCCTGAAGCCCTAATGCCTGTACTCGTGCTACAAATTGGCGGCTTGGGCGTGCAAATTTTATTTTTAGGAGCATTGCTATCGGCAATTTTAAGTACGGCGAGTGGAGCTATTTTAGCTCCTGCTACGGTGCTTGCCGAGAATATTCTTTTACCTTTTATCAAAAACAAGACTGACAAAACGCTTTTGTGGCTTTTGCGTATTTCGGTGGTGATAATTACGCTTCTTTCGCTTGTTTTGGCAAATTTGGGTGAAAGTATTTTTGAGCTTGCCAGCTTTGCGGCTTCATCGGGGTTAGTAACTTTGGTTGTACCCATTTGGGCGGCATTGTATCTGAAAAATCCTTCTCGTTTGGGGGCTATGCTTTCTACATTTATAGGGCTTATCGTATGGATTTTTTGCTTAATTTCCCCCATAGAACTTTTACCTGCGAATTTGGCAGGGTTTTTGGCAAGTATTATGGGAATGGTTTTGGGTTCAATTTTGGAAAAGCTGAAAGTTGCCCAAAGACAAAATAATGCTTGAAATTACGTGAGTTTTTAGGAATTTTATTTTATTTTTGCCAAAAATTTTAACTAATGAAAACACTTTTGAAAAATCTTTCCCTAATTTTCGTTTCTGCGGCTATTTTATGGTCTTGTCATTCTACTACCCAAGAAAAGCCAAACGCTGAAAAAAAATATGATACGCCAACCAGCGGAAGTGTGTATATTGCCGTAGATGAGGCATTTTACCATATCATTCAGCAACAGGCGAAAATGTTTATGAATGAATATGAGCAAGCACAAATCAATCTTGTAGTAGCCCCCGAAGATAAAGCGGTGGCTTTGCTTTTGCGTGATAGTGTTGATGCCGTCATTATCAGCAGGGATTTGAACAGCAACGAAAAGAAAGAAATTGAAAGACAAAAAACCATTACACGTGCTTGGGTGAGCTATGTAGATGCTATTTCGGTGGTGGTTAGCCCTGCTATCAAAGATACAAGCATTAGCCTTTCGCAACTCAAAGATATTTTTACAGGAAAAATCAAGAATTGGAAAGAAATTAACCCCCAAAATCCTGATAGTGAAATCGTTATTGTGTTGGATAATGCCAATTCCAGCAATCATAACTTTTTGAAAAATAAATTTGAAATTGCCGACATTAGCAAGCTGAAAATTTTTGGCACAAAATCTAATTTGGCTATTGTAGAGCAGGTTGCCAAACGAGAAAATGCTTTGGGAGTTGTGAGTTTTAGCTGGATAAGCGAAGATAACGAAGCCAATCAGAAACTCTTGGCAGGTGTAAAAATTTTACCCGTGCAAGATAGCACAGGAAAGGCTTATTTTGCTTCGCAAACCAGTTTGGCACAAAATCTGTATCCACTTTCAAGAGAAGTGTATAGCATCGTAAAAAATAACCGAATAGGACTTTCGTATGCCTTTATGAGCTTTTTGGGGCAAGAAACAGGACAAAGAATTTTTCTGAAAGCAGGACTTTTACCCAAGAAAATTCCTACGCGTGAAGTGGAAATTATTACACGAAATTTGGAAGTTAAATAGTTTTCAAACCATAAAATTCAAACACAAATGAAAAAAGTTAGTCTATTGGCTTTGGCTTTTATTTTCAGCTATGTGTTGCAGGCTCAAACCATTCAGCAAGGCTTGCAATATATGGATATGGAGCAATTTAGCTCTGCCAAGAAAGTTTTTGAACAACTCGTAAGTAGCAAACCCACCGCCGAGCATTACTACTATTTGGGCTATTTTTATGCCAAAACAGGCGAAACTGACCAAGCACAAGCACAATTTGAGAAAGGTTTGCAGGCAGATAAAAAATTCCCCTTGAACGAAATTGGGCTTGCAGAAGTAAAGCTAATGAAAGGCGATAAAGTGGGTGCAAAAGCTATGATTGATGAAGTTATCAAGAAAACCAAGTCCAAAGACTACAATGTGCTTTTGCGTGCTGGCGAGGTATATATCAGCCACGATACCCCCTACCAAGACCCCTTTGAGGCTATCAAGATTTTAGAAGAGGCTATCAAACACAAAAACGTTACAGAAGATGCTTATATTTTCTTGGGCGATGCTTATATGCTAACCAAAAAATCAGAAAATGGTCCCAAAGCTATCGCCAATTATGATTTTGCCAAAGCTAAAAGCAATGGTAAAAGCGGTAAGGCTCTCACCAAACGTATGGAGTTTAATCTTTTTGGCAAAAATCCCGACTATACAGATGTTTTGAAGGAGTACAAAGAAATTATGCGAGCCGCACCTGATTACACCCCTATTTATCGCAAAATTGCGGAGTTGTATGCCAAAGCACGCAAATTGGATAGTGCCATAGCTTATTACGATAAGTATATGGCTCGTTCCGAAAAAAGTGATGAAGTGCGTTATAGATATGCCATATTTTTGTATAAGACTGAAAAATACGAAAAATCCTTGCAAGAGCTAAAAGCTATGGAAGGTAAAGTAAAATATCCTGAATTTAACCGCTGGATGGCGTATGCTTTGCAAAAAAATGGTAAAACTGCTGAGGCTCAAAACTATATGAGCAGAGTTTTACAATCGGGTATCAAACTATTCTCTTCTGACTATGAGTGTTTGGCAGATATTGCTTTCTTCAATAAAAACAATGATGAAGCTTTTGCCAACCTTCGCAAAGCCTACGATTTGAACCCCGATGATGAAGAAAGCATTTATTATATTCGCCGTATAGCCGATTCGCTATACAGCCAAAAAAGATACACCGAAGCAGGTAAGACTTTTGAGGAAGTAATTGCTAAAAACAAACTCAATAAAAAGCAGTTTGGCATAGAAAACTATGTATTTGCGGGCTATTCGTATATGCTTAGCAAGGAAAACTACGAAAAAGCTGATGAAATCTTTGCACAAGGTTTTCAAAAATACCCTGATTATCCAAAACTTTTGATTTATAGAGCCAACAACCGCTTATCGCAAAATAGCAACGACATCAACGACAAGGCACTTGCAAAAGAGCCTTATGAAACCTACCTTGCCGAAACAGATAAACTCATTGAAAAGGCACAAGACAAAGAAAAAGAACTTGCCAAATATCGCAAAGACCGAGCCTCTGCCTACAACTATCTGATGGGCTATTACTACGCTAAAAAAGATTTGCCCAAAGCCAAAGAATTTGCCCAAAAAATTGTTGATGAAAAGAATGACGGAGATATTTTGAAAAAAGCAGAGGATTTGCTCAAATTGAAGGCTATTCCTGATGTGAAACCTGCTAATAATACCAAGAAGCCCGCTCCTAATACTAAACCTGCTCCCAAAACAGGTGGAAACAAACCTAAATAATTATTTTGCGTATTTACCCTTTTGCTTTTGCCGCAAGTTTCTCCTTTTTCAGGAGAAATTTGCGGTAAAATTGCTTTGTTTGTGCTGTAATTTACTACTGCTTGGTGCTTGCAATGCTCAAAAAACCGCTGAAAGTCCGAAAACAAACTATGTGCAGGTTTTAGAAAAACGCTTGCAGAAAACAGAACAAGAAATCTTGCAAAACCCAAATAAAAATCAGCTTTTGCTTCAAAAAGCCTATATTTTGGATAGTTTGCAAAACTATTTGGATGCATTGGAAACGATTAACATTTTTTTACGCAAAGAGCCTCAAAACATAGCAGGGTATTATTTGAGAGGTAAAGTGAAAATCAGTATGAGAGATGAGTCGGGGGCTATCAATGATTTCAATAAAATTATTTCTCTAAATCCCAAAGAAGCAGAAGCCTACTTTCAGCGAGGACTTTTGCGTTTGCAGTTCAAGGATACTTCGGGAGCGTGTTTGGAGTTTCGTAAAGCTAAAGATTTGAAACACGCCAAAGCAATAGAAAGCTATCAAAAATTTTGTCAGAAAACTAATTGATAACCAATTTTTTGTGGATAATACTTCCACCAAATTCCAAAGTAATTACATACACCCCTTTGGCAAAACTTCTTACATCTAAAACTTCTTCATTATAGCCTTGGCTGGCAATGCCCGTTTTGACAATAGACTTTCCGAGCATATCTGTAATTCTGAAAAGTAATTCACCGCTATTGGGAGCAGTAAAAGCTATTTTTACCTCATTTTGAGCAGGATTGGGATAAGGCTCATACACAAACAAACGATTGGAAAGATTGAAGCATTTTTGATTATCCGAAAGGTCGGTATCTTGTAAAGAGGGCTTAGGCAAAACCTTCACACAAAAATACCTTGATTTCTCTAAAATCTCATTCGGAATAATAGTTTGCAAGGTATAATCTACTATTTCACCTCTTCCAATAATAGGAGCGTAGGTTTCTCTGAAAGTAGTATCGGCAATTTCAACGAAAATTTGTAAATTATTGAGTAAGGTATTTCCTTTGTTTTCCAAAGTAAGTTTGATTTGGTTGTTTTCAAAACCTAATTCATTGAGGCTTATATTGGGTTTGAGTGTCCCAACTCCTACAATCTGACTAAACGAACTTTCACAATTATTAGGACTAATAGCCTTGAGCCTTACCAGATATTCACCTGCTTGCGAGAAGGTGTGAGTGGGTTGAGGCAAAGAAGAAGTATTACCATCGCCAAAACTCCATTCGTAGCTAGTAGCCCCCGAAGTAAAATTGTTGAACTGCACCCGCAAGGGGTTATCCAGAAAACGTTGGGTTGTGAAAATAATAGCGGGAGCATCAAAGACAGGGATATTTTCAATAGTGAAAGTATTGATGCAGTTGTTGTTATTTTTTACTTGTAGGGTTACATCATAAAAGCCACCTTGTTGGAAAGTGATGGTGGGGTTGGCTTGGGTACTTGTGCCGTGCCCTTCAAAAAACCACAAATATTCGGTAGCATTCGTTGCCGAACTGATAAACTGCACAGGTACGCCTGCACAGATATTGAGCGGGAAGCTAAAAGAAACAGCGGGGTTATCCAAAATTTGGATATTTTTAGTAATGCTATTGGTGCAACCTGCTGAATCTTGTACGGTGAGCGTGATGTTGTAAGTTCCTGCGGTGTTGTAGGTTTTGGTAGGATTCTGAAAAGGGGAGTAAGTGCCATCGCCAAAGTTCCAATAAAAGCCAGTGGCGGCGTGAAAAGGAACATTGGTATAAGTTGAAAAATTGTTGAAACTAATGGCTTGTCCTACGCAGGCTGTTGCTGGGACTTGAAAGTCGGCTGTTACCCCGCCTGATACTCTTACAACCTTACTAATACTATTTACACAGCCATTTAAGTTATTGACGGTCAGGGTTACGGTATAATTGCCTGCACTGCTATACGTATGTGTGGGATTTTTGAGTGAAGAAGTATTGCTATCGCCAAAATTCCATTGCCAAGAAAGCACATTGCTATCGCTACCAATAGAAGTATTATTGAATACGACTGGTGAGCCGATACAAACATCATTAGCAACAAAATTAGCTACGGTAGTAGTTGGATTGATATTAGCATTTCCTTCGTAGAAATGTACAATATTCCCTGTGTTATCTTTTACTTGTAAGGTAACGGGGTGCGAGCCTACATTGCGATAACGTATATTAGAAGGATTGTAAGTCGTAGAAAAAGAAACATTTTCACCACACTGACGCTGAAAATCTATGCGAAAGAGTTGGTTAGCAAAATAGTTAGCTCCTATGAAAATAAAATTGTCTTGATAGTTTAAAACACATACACCGTACATTTGTTGAAAGTTTGTTAATGATGAAATCGTACCCAAGAAAGTATTTGAGACAGCGTTATTGCTAATGCTATTGCCATAAGAACTGACCTGTACTCTGCCTAATGCATCTGTGGTAACAGCATAAAAATTAGCATTTTCTTTACAGAGTTTTACACTTGTTGCTGTTCCAAATCCAGTGCTATAGGGTTCATTAACAATAGAGGGACTATTATTTAAGCCATTATCAAAAATGATATGTCTATTGCCTACTGATGATACAATGAGTAAATTCCATACGCCACAATCATTGATAGCATCCATAGTTTCAGGATTTGAAATAGTTAAACTTATTGTGTTGATAATGTTACTCATTGAAAAATTATTGTTTAAGCTATTTCCTAAATCAACTACTGCAATTGCATTTGCAAAATATCCAGAAATGAAAAAGTAATAATTATTCCCATCTCTTATCAGTTTAGTTGCGGCTGTAAAAGTATATGAAGGGGCTAAACTTCCCATAAAACTCGCCGAGGGAGTATTTTTTATAGAAGTTCCAAAATTAAGACGAATGAATTGATTAGAGAGATAGTTGCAAGTTACTCCATACCAAATCCCTGATGTTTCGTCTTTGATAATTTCCAGTGTCCAAGGTCTGTTCAAAATTGATAAGTTACCTAAATTGTGAATGGCTTGTGGTGGATTTTGAGGATTATTCCCTAAATCAATGCGATAAAGACGAGAAGTGTTGTAAGCTACTACAAATAAAAAATACTCTCCATTTTCGCTCACAAGTTGGGTTTGTCCCAATCCTTCGTTGCCTATCATTCCTGTCAGGAAGGTTACTTGTGGGGGGGCTTCCATATCTCTGCCACACAAATCCCATTCATAAGTAAAGCCTGAGCTATGAGGATTGGAAAAATTTACGTTTTCATCAGGACAAATAAGTGCTGGAAGTCCAAAGGAACTTGTGCCACTGGGAATACACTGTGCTAAAATATTTGCAGAAAATAGAAATAAGCTAATCGTAAGGGCGTAAAAAACTTTCATAGTCAAAACTTTTAAATTGATACCAAACCCCAAACAAAAGTAACCAAAAAATCACTTTCAAGCAAAATAAAGGCTGAATTTACTTCAATGATAAATTACTCAACTAAATCGGCTTTGTAAAATGCTAACTCATAAATTTCTAAAATTTGAGATTTTTACTTTTATTCTTGATTCTTGGGCTTTCTCTGTATTTTTTCTGCCTGACATCTATTTTCTAAAATCTTGTTTCCTGTTTCTTGTTTCCTGTTTCCTTACTGCAAACTATACCCAAACAATTACGAAAATCATTTTAATCTTAGTATAAATTTACTATTTTCAGCCCCAAATTGAAAGAGTGAATGTTTGATGCAATTATTTCGGGCTTTGGAACAGGGGTAGTTTTAAGCTGTATGCTCGGAACAGTATTTTTCGCCCTTATCCAAAATAGTATAGATTTCGGTTACAAAAGTGGTATTTTCATAGCTTCGGGAGTGGTGTTTTCAGATATATTTTTTATTTCGGCGGCTATGGCGGGTACGAGTTTCTTGCCCGATACCCCTCAAATGCCTTTTTACAGCAGTTTGGTAGGAGGGGTGCTTCTAGTAGGTTTAGGAGCAGGTAGTATTTTCAAGAAAAAAATAGAAATTAAACGCACAAAAACGCATTTGGGGAATGCTTTATATTATTTTGGACAAGGTTTTTTACTAAATGCTCTCAACCCCGTAAACTTCTTTTTTTGGGTGGCTATTGTAGCTCATTTGCAAACAGAAAAGTATTTCCCTTTCAATTTGCAAATTGTATTTTTTATTTTTTGCCTGCTCGCTATTTTCCTGACAGAAGTGGGCATCTCTTTTTCGGCTTCAAGACTTCGCAAATTATTTACACCACTTATTATGCAACGCTTCAATCAGGTTTCGGGGGTTATTTTTGTGGGATTTGGCATAAAACTGCTCATTGACGCTTTTACAAAGTATGCCTAAAAATTTTCAAAAAATCTCTTTCCAAAATCCTTTTCCACAAATTTTGCCTTATAGCTTACGAGGCAAACTTTGGCTTATTGTTCTGAAAATATTTTTTGGCTTTTTCAGAATGCTAAAAGGCAAAAAATGGCAAATGCCTCTTGCCAATTTTGAGGAAAATCCGCCTTTTTGCACTCGTGAAGATATATTTTTTTTAGGCTACAAATACTATTTCCAAACACCACTTTACTTTTTAAAGTCTATTGTAGAGCATTTTAGAAGTCAAAAAATCCAATTTTCTCTGCCTGAAAGTTTTACGGCTCAAAATACAATTACCCTTTCTGTCGGAGGCGATTTAATGCCTTATGCTTGGATACAAAAAAACTATACCCAAAATCTTTGGAACGAAGTAGGAGAGTTCTTTTTTGATGCAGATATTGTTTTTGCGAATTTAGAAACACCCATCCACTTACAAAAATCAGCTTCACTCGTTCCCGAAGTGATGATAACAGATATGCTTTTCAATGCTAATACCGAAATGTTTGAAATTTTCAGTGGAAAGCCGCATTACAAAGGTTATGATATTCTTTCTACTGCCAATAACCATAGTTTGGATATGGGAGAGGAAGGTATTTACAAAACAATTGAATTTCTGGAAAGCAAGAAAATTGCTTTTACAGGTACAGCCCGCAATTGGCAGGAGCGTGATAATTTCCCTATTTTGGAACGAGAGGGCATTAAAATTGCTTTTATCGCCTACACATACTCATTGAATAGAGAAGTTTTACCCGAAGGCAAAGAATATTTAGTAAATTACGAAAGGCTCAATTTCCCTGATTGCAGTTTGGAAAAATTGCGAAAAGATGTAGAAAATGCCCACAGACGAGGCTCCGATTTGGTTGTACTTTCTTTACATACAGGAAACGCCTACCAGATGTATCCTTCGGAGCATACCATTCAAATTTTTCACCGAATTTTCGGTGAGTGTGGCGTGGATATTATTTTGGGAAGCCACCCGCACAACCCGCAACCAATGGAAAAATACGACTTTATTTGTCCTTTTACACAAAAAAAGAAACAGGGCTTTGCCATTTATTCCCTTGCCGATTTTGTAGCTTACGATATTTTTGTTTGGGATAGACTTATTCCCCTGCTAAAATTGCATATCACAAAAGGTACTTGTGGAAAGGAAACGCACACCCAACTCAGTAGGGTAGAGGTATTGCCTACGTACTTGTGGGGAAGCAAAAAAGGAAAAAAAGAACTTCGTTTTTTGCATTTGGAGCGGTTGATTAGTCAAATTCAAAGAAACGAAGCTCCTGCATTTATGAGTAAAAAATGTATAAAAGAGGCAATGCACTTATACGAACTTTGGCAAAAAATATTTGACCAAAGTCTTGTTTAGCCTATTTTCCATTGCCGTTTTTGGGTGAAATCATTTTCAGCAGTGAGGTAAGCTCATCTTTAAGGTCTTTACGATGAACAATGAAATCCAAAAAGCCGTGTTCTAAAACAAATTCTGCGGTCTGGAAGCCCGAAGGCAAATCTCTACCAATCGTTTCACGAATTACTCTTGGACCTGCAAATCCAATCAAAGCATTGGGCTCGGCAATGTTGAAATCGCCAAGCATAGCAAAAGAGGCAGTAACGCCACCTGTGGTAGGGTCTGTAAGCAAGGAAATATAAGGTAAGCCCGCTTTATCCAAAAGAGCCAGTTTGGCAGAAGTTTTTGCCATTTGCATAAGCGAAAAACCAGCTTCCATCATTCTTGCCCCCCCCGAGCGTGAAATAATCAGTAAAGGCAAACGCTTTTCCAAACAAAAATCTATTGCCCGAGCAATTTTTTCACCCACTACCGAACCCATAGAGCCACCAATAAACTCAAAATCCATACAGCCAATCACAATCTCTATATCATTCATTTTGCCGTAAGCGGTACGGATAGCATCTTTTAAGCCTGTTTTTCTTTGGGCATCGGCGATACGAGTGGGATAATCTTTGCTATCCACGAATTTGAGCGGGTCGGCGGAGGTCATATTCGGGTGAAGTTCGGTAAATTCGTTGTTATCAAAGAGTATGGCAAAATATTCAGCAGAGCCAATTTTTTCGTGATAATTGCAATTCAGGCAAGTGTAGTAATTGGCTTGCAATTCGTGTGTAAGCATTACCTTTTTGCAAGAAGGACATTTATACCAAAGCCCATCAGGCGATTCCTTTTTCTGCGAAGTAGGGGTCTGAATGCCTTTTTCTTGTCTGATAAACCAACTCATTTTGCTTGTGTTTATGTTGAGCGGTGCAAGTTACGAATTTTTCTAAAACAAGAAAGCTATTTTTGGTATTAGAAACAGGAAATAGGATACAGGAAACAGGAAATAAGCTAAATATCAAGATACAAGAGAAAAAATCTCCCAAATTTTTTCAAATGCAGAAAAGAAGTACTTAGGCTTCATTAAAGAAAGAAAAATTGCTGATAAAAATCAGCCTGAAATTTTTGTGAAATACTTTTTTAGTCTTTACCTTTGCAACAAAGTTGTAAAAATAGTGAAGCGTTTTATTCCTATATTATTGCTTACTGCTACGCTTCTGCAACCCTTACAAACGTTTTGGGTGAAGGTTTCTTTTGAACTCAACAAAAGTTACATAGCCAAAAATCTTTGCGAAAATCGTTTCAAGCCTGAGCTCAAATGCGGTGGTAAGTGTTATTTGATGAAAAAACTTGCCGAAAAGCAGAAACAAGAAAAAGAAACTCAAAAAGAACGCATAGAAGTTTTTTCCTTCACGCTTTTTGCAGAAAACCTACCCAATTTCACTTTCCAGCAGTCTTTCAACGAAATCAAAAGTCCTTTTCCGACTTTCTTCTTGCTTTTGCCTCATCAAGAATATCTTTTTGATACTTTTCACCCGCCACGCGTATAGCATCTGATAGGTTGTTGCTTTACTTCTGTTCTATTTTTAGCAAAAAATCATTTTTTGCCTGAAATCCTAATGCTTTCAGTCAGATGCGAACCTCAAAAATCAAAGAAAGCGAGAGGTTGCCTCAGCTTTCCCGTATCTACTATGTAGATGCCAAAGGACGTTTGTGCAAAAGGCAAAGTAAATTGGAAAAATTACTTACCCAAACCCTGCTAATTTTCCAGACTTTGCCTGTGATGCTCTCTTTTACGCTCATTGGGCTTACGATTATAGAAGGGGCTTGCCTAATAAAACTTTATGATATGATGCAAAACCCTACTTTACATCAAGCTCATTGGAAAACATACCTTGTGCTAACCCTCTTAATAGGAGTTATTTTGTTTTTTGTGGTCAGGATTGGACTTTTCTTTGCCGAAAAACAATCAAGAGGTAGCCAAAACTTTTTACAAACCCGCAAATCCAAAAAATTATGATGAAGAGAATTTCAGTTTTAGTATTTCTGATGAGTTTTGCATATCTCTTGCAGGCTCAATCTATTTGGGATAAATGGAAGGAACTCAAAGAGTTTCACGTAGTAATGTCCCAAACCTTTCACCCTTCGGAAGAGGGCAATTTAGAGCCTATCAAGAAACGAAGCAGTGAAATGGCTGAAAAAGCCAATCTTTTGGCAAAATCTGCTATTCCCAAAGAATACAACACGCCTAAAATTAAAGAAGCAGTAAAAAAACTGCAAAAGGGAAGCAAAGAGTTAGATGCTTTTATCAAAAGCCCAAAAGCTACTGATGAAGGCATTAAGCAGAAACTCTCTGCCCTGCACGATGTATTTCACGAAATCGTAGGTCTTTGCAAAAACGAAAATCATTAAAATTTTAACCTAAAACCAAAAAATCTACACGTATGAACAAATCTATTTTGAAAATTGGTGTTTTAGCTCTTGCTGTGGGCTTTTTTGCTTGCAAGAAGAAAAACGTAGAGCCAGGTCCCGACCCCAACAAAAGTGGTAGTGCCGAAGTGTATTTTGATAATTTTGTAGGCACACAGGAACTCAAATTGAATGTTTCTTACACCAATCCTCTTACAGGTGAAACTTTTACGCCTACTTTGCTCAAATACTTTATCAGCAATATTGAGCTAAAAACTGCCAGCGGTGCTACTTTTGTTGTTCCCCAAGAGCAGAGCTATTTTCTGATAGACCAAGAAAACGCCGCAAGCAAGAAATGTATGATAGCAGGCATTCCCGAAGGCGATTACAGCGAAATTTCTTTCTTGGTGGGGGTAGATAGCTTACGCAATACCAAGCCTGTTTCAGAGCGTACAGGGGTTTTGGATATTGCAGGGGCGGCACAAGGTATGTATTGGAGTTGGAATACAGGCTATATTTTTGTGAAATTTGAAGGTACTTCGCCTCAATCTGCGGCGACAGATGGTAAGTTCCGTTATCATATTGGAGGTTTTGGCGGGTATTCTACACCTACCATCAACTGCATACGCAAAGTAACATTGAGCTTTGGTAACGACCGCCTTAAAGTGCGTCAGGGGAAAACTCCTTCCTTGCATTTGATAGCAGATTTCCTCAAATTTTTCAATGGAAATTACCAACTCAAAATTGCTAACAATCATACCGTAATGGTTAGCCCTTTGGGTCCAAATATTGCCAACAACTACCAAAATATGTTTCTCTACGACCACGTGCACGACGATGGACATTAAGATTTTTTGAAAAGTTTGCAAAGTCCCTCTTTCCCATTTCTGAAAGAGGGGCTTTTCTAAAAAATTGGAAAGCTATGAAAAAGTTTATCTATGGGTTTTTAGCGATTTTCATTTTCTTTGCGTGTAAGCGAAACACTGAGCCTGTTATTCGCTTTCAGAAACCTGCTCATTTTCCCGAACCTAATTACGATTTTTCCCAAAATCCTATCACTACAAATGGGTTTCTTTTGGGTAAAAAGCTGTTTTTTGATGGCATTTTGAGCCGTGATGGTTCTATTAGCTGTGGAAGCTGTCATATTCCGAGTGCAGCTTTTACCCAACACGGACACGATTTGAGCCACGGTATTGACGATAAACTAACCCTTCGCAATGCTTTGCCTATTATGAATTTGGCTTGGGAAAAGGAGTTTTTTTGGGACGGAGGAGTTTTTCATTTAGACCTTTTTGCTATTGCACCCATTGAAGCAGAAAACGAAATGGACGAGAAAATAAGCAATGTTCTTGCCAAACTTCGTAAGCACCCCGAATACCCACGTCTTTTTGAAAAAGCCTTTGGCACGCCTGAAATCAATTTGGACAGGTTTTTGAAAGCTCTTTCGCAGTTCCAATTGATGGCAGTTTCGGCAAATTCCAAATACGATAAATACAAGCGTGGCGAAGCCAATCTTAACGAGCAAGAACTTGCAGGTTTGCAGATTTTTCAGCAAAAGTGTGCCTCTTGCCACAAAGGCGAACTTTTTACTGATAATAATTTTCGTAACAATGGATTGCCACTGCGTACCATACAACTTAATGGCGTGGATACCATAGATACGGGTAGGTACAGAATTACGCTCAATCCGCAGGATAGGTTCAAATTCAAAGTTCCCAGTTTGCGAAATGTAGAAATTTCTCGCCCCTATATGCACGATGGCAGATTTAGAAATTTGGAGCAAGTTCTTGACCATTATAGCTTTGGTGTTCAGGATAGCCCTACGCTTGACCCCCTACTCAAATCCAATGGACATTTGGGCATACCGCTTACGCAAGATGAAAAGCAAAAAATAATCGCTTTTTTGAAAACACTGACTGATGAGGAGTTTATCCGCAATTCACTTTTGCAAGAAGAATAAACTTGTTTTTATGAAAAAATATTGGTTTTTGGTTGTTTTTATCAGTTATGTTTCTGTATCCAATGCCTGTGATATTTGTGGCTGTGGTGTAGGAAGCTATTATTTGGGGCTAATGCCACAATTCAATAAAAACTTTATAGGCTTACGATATCGGAGTTTGCGTTTTAAATCGCACTTAAATTCGCGTATTTTACGCACACGAGAGTATTTTCATACCACAGAGCTTTGGGGACGATTTTACCCTACCCCCAAATTGCAAATTCTCACTTTTTTGCCTTATTCTTTCAACTATCAAACAGACATCAATAATCTGCGTAAAGACCTTCAAGGCTTTAATGATATGATGTTTTTAGCAAGTTACAATGTACTCAATAGGCAGATGAAAGGCGATACCATTCCAAGCAAGTGGAAACATAGCTTATGGATAGGCGGAGGAGTAAAAATACCTACGGGCAGGTACGATTATAGTGAGCAAGACGGCAGTCAGGTGGCTAATGCAAATTTTCAGTTGGGTTCGGGTAGTTTTGATTTTCTGCTCACAGCCTTTTACAATCTGCGTTATGCAAAATTTGGCTTCAATCAAGATGTGAGCTATAAAATTAACACTGCCAATCCTAAAAACTATCGTTTTGGAAATCGGTTTAGTGGAAACTCTAATGTGTTTTATGTTCAGCAATTAGGTAAAAATTTTGCTCTAATGCCTCATATCGGGATTTATTACGAACTTTCAGCCCAAGATGAAAGAAATAGCGAGATTGTAGCGGAAACAGGGGGCAGTTTGCTGGCAGGAAATTTTGGATTGGATTGGTACGCTTTCAAAAAAGTAAGTGTAGGAGTAAATATGCAAATGCCTATTGCTCAAAATTTGGGCAATGGCGAAATTCGTGCTGAAAATCGTTGGAATTTACATTTATCGGTATTGTTCTAAAAATAGTAAAGCCTTCATCAAAAAAGATGAAGGCTTTGAAATAAGAATTTGTTGGGAAAGGTAATTTTTACAAATTACCTCTTACGGCTTGCTCACGCTCAATGGCTTCAAAAAGGGCTTTGAAATTACCTTTTCCGAAAGAGGTTGCACCTTTGCGTTGGATAATTTCGTAAAAGAGCGTAGGGCGGTCTTCTACGGGTTTAGTGAAAATTTGTAGCAAATACCCTTCGTCATCTCTATCTACCAAAATGTTGAGTTCTTTCAGTTTTTGGACATCTTCGTCTATTTTACCTACTCGGTCGTAGAGGTCATCATAGTAGTTATCGGGTACATACAAGAAATCTACGCCACGGCGACGAAGTTCGCTAACGGTATGAATAATATTTTCGGTTTCAATAGCAATATGCTGAACACCTGGACCTTTGTAGAAATCCAAATACTCTTCAATTTGAGATTTTTTTCTACCTTCGGCGGGTTCGTTGATAGGGAATTTAATATAGCCCGTGCCATTAGAAACCACTTTGGACATAAGAGCAGAGTATTCGGTAGAAATATCTTTATCATCAAAAGTTACGAGCAACTTGAAGCCCATTACTTTTTCATAAAATTCTACCCAAGTGTTCATTTTACCGAGTTCTACATTGCCAACGCAGTGATCTACGTGCTTTAAGCCAATCGGTTCAACTTTCATAGTGCTTTTGGCAGGCACATAACCGGGCATAAAAGCACCTTTGTAGTTTTTGCGTTCTACAAAAGTATGGATAGTTTCGCCGTAAGTATGGATAGCCGAAATCACCACTTCGCCATACTCATCTTGCAGTTTTTTAGGTTCAAAAGCCGATTTAGCTCCACGGCTCATTGTTTCATAATACGACTTTTCGGCATCATCTACCCACAAGGCAAGCACTTTTACGCCGTCGCCGTGTTTATGTACGTGTTGTGCAATTTCGCTTTCAGGAAACATTGGAGCGGTAAGCACAAAGCGAATTTTGTTTTGTTGCAATACATACGAAGTTCTATCGCGTACTCCTGTTTCGGGTCCAGCATAAGCTACAAGCTCAAAACCAAAAGCGGCTTGGTAGAAATAAGCGGCTTGTTTGGCATTGCCCACGTAAAATTCAATGTGGTCTGTTCCGAGAATAGGCAAAAAATCTTCCATAAAAGTAAATTTTTTATGTTCAAGAAAAGGACAAACAAAATTTTGCACCAAAATAAGATTTTTTTGCATTTTTTCCAAAAGCATTTATCAGCATTTTGGCAAAGATTTCTAATTTTGCAGGCGAAAAAAATTACTTCTATGCAAAAGCCTTTTATTGTAGGTATTACAGGGGGGAGTGCTTCGGGCAAAACTTCTTTCCTGAAAGGTTTGCTCAATGCTTTCTCAGAAGAGGAGGTCTGCCTTATTTCGCAAGATAACTACTATCGCCCACGCGAAGAGCAACCTGTTGATGAGAATGGTGTGCATAACTTTGATTTGCCCGAATCTATCAATGCTCACGAATACGCTCGCGATATTCAGAAACTTCGCAACGGCGAGGTGGTGTATCGTTTGGAATATACTTACAACAACCCTGATATAGTCCCTAAAACCCTGATTTTTAAGCCTGCTCCTATTATTATCGTAGAGGGGATTTTTGTATTTTACTTCAAAGAAATTGCCGAACTATTAGACTTAAAGATTTTTATTGATGCCAAAGAGCATATCAAACTAAAACGCCGTATTCATCGCGACCAAGTAGAGCGTGGCTACGACCTTTCTGATGTGCTGTACCGCTACGAAAAGCACGTTGCCCCTACCTACGAGCGTTATATTGAACCTTTCAAAAACGAGGCAGATATAATTATTCCCAATAACAAGCATTTTCAGAAACCTTTGGAAATGCTTGTGAGTTATTTAAGAAATAAAATTCAACAAAAATGAAAAAAGCATTTTGGGGGCTTGCTTTGCTTCTCTTTTTTGCTTGCTCCAAGCCGCAGGAAGTAGCTGAAAATATCAGTTATTACTACGATTTAGAGGCTTTTTTGCAAAAACTATATCCCCAAAAAGAGCAAGTTTTTCTTAAAACTACTATTACTGAAAAGCAAAAACAGCAGAAAAGAGTTTCAGATATTCGTTGGGAAAAAGAGTTGGCATTTTTTGAGCAAGCCAATATCAATAAATCCGCTTTTAGGGGCTTATATGATGAGAAAAAGGAGCAAAAAGGCGATACACTTATCTTGCAATACCAAGCTAAAAGTAATGATTTGAAAGTAAAGTTTTTGGAGATAAAATTTGATAAAAGTCAAAAGCCTCTGCATATTAGGGCTTTTTTGCAAACAGAAAATTTTTTGTATTCCTCGGAAAAAGAACTGAATTTGCACTTGGAAGCAGAAAAAATTTTGCGTTATAGCATTAAAGGCAAGCAAAAAATGATTTTTGCAAAAGCTGAAAACTTTGAAATTTACGCCGAAAAGGTTGATGACAAAAGTTAGGGTAAATTTTTTATTTCAGCTTTTTACGAATAGTAAGTAGTCAGACAAAATTAATGTTATATTTTTGATGTTTATTTTGAAAGATACTTATTAGCTCTTTTTTCAAGTTATCAAAAGAGTTATAGGCTTGCAAAGAAAGCCATTCGTACTTACTTTTTTCCAAAAAATTTCTATTAGATTCAATTCTGGACAATAAGGGGGAATAAAGAATAAATACAAATCATATTCTTCTTCCCATTTCTTTATTTTACTTTGAAATAAGCTACTTTTATGAATAGGAGCATTGTCCAGAACGACCACCGTTTTGCAGGTGATACTTTGAGCAAAATCCTCAAACATATCTACTAACTTTTGGGCATTAATAGTTTCTTGTTCAAACAAATACATCTTTCTTTCATTATTGGTCTGATAAAATCCAGCTACATTGATATACTTACCTCTAAAACTGGGCAATTAAATCGTTGCTCCTTTCTGCTGCCAGGCATAAGGCACCACAGGCACTAAACCAAAATAACTTTCATCATAGAAGCACAAGTTAAGGTAATTGGCTTTGGCTAAATCTGACAAAGTCTCTATTTTTTGAGCAGTTTCCTCAAACAAAGCGGTATCTCTTTTAGAAGCCACGCTTTTACGCACCCTACGCCAAGTGTAACCGCTATCTTTTTAAAAAGCGTATCAAAGTCCTTTTTGATACGTCTATTTGATACTTTGAGCTTAAAATGCTCAATACCTCGTTGAGGTTCTGACTATGGGCTTCCAGCAAAATTTCAAGTCCGTCTGACTTATACTGGCTAATTTCTTCTTAGCTCCTTGACCTGGAATTGATTCTAAATCTGATAATTTAGATGTTTCCCAAAGATTGAACCAATGGTAAATGGTTTTTCGGGTTACAGAAAAATGCTCTGCCAATTGAGCAACCGTTAAACCCAAATTAGACGCTAACAAAATACACTCGCAACGTTTCCTCAAAACAGGGCTTTTGCTCTTGAACTTTACCGCTTCTAACAATTCTTTTTCCGTGGAAGTAATACTAATTTTTCGCATTCGCAAAAATATACTTTTTTTGTGGCTTATTACTTATTTCAGAAAAAGGGAAAGAAGCACCACCTGAAATTCTTTTGTTAATGAAAAAACTTGCTGATTTAGCCAGTTTTAATTTCAGAAAGTATGAAAATTCTCAATAACTTCATTCACCTTCCCAAAAATTTTGTAAGTTTGCGGCTATTCACCTAAAAATAAAAATCCAATGAGTTTGACCATTATCGGAACAGTTGCTTTTGACGCCATTGAAACCCCTTTCGGAAAAACAGATAAAATTATTGGTGGTGCGGCGACTTATGCCTCGCTTTCTGCCTCTTATTTTACCAAAAATATCAATCTTGTGGGGGTAGTAGGTGATGATTTCCCTACCGAAACGATAGAAATGTTCCGAAAACACGGCATCAATACCGAAGGTTTACAGATTAAGCAAGGCGAAAAGTCTTTCTTTTGGGCAGGCAAGTATCATAACGATATGAATACCCGCGACACACTTGCCACAGAGCTAAATGTACTTGCCAATTTTGACCCCATCATTCCTGAAAGTTATCAGAATACAGAATACCTAATGCTTGGCAATCTCACGCCTACCATTCAGCGAACCGTAGTAGAACGCCTCCGCAAACGCCCCAAACTGATACTAATGGATACGATGAACTTTTGGATGGATACAGCTTGGGACGAACTAATGAAAACGCTCAAACTCGTAGATGTGCTTTCTATCAATGATGAAGAAGCCCGCCAGCTTGCCAAAGAATATTCTCTTGTAAAAGCCGCAAGAAAAATCCTGACAATGGGTCCCAAAGTATTGGTTATCAAGAAAGGAGAACACGGAGCGTTGCTATTCAACCAAACCCAAGTATTTTTTGCTCCTGCCTTGCCTTTGGAAGATGTTTTTGACCCCACAGGTGCAGGCGATACCTTTGCAGGCGGTTTTATTGGTTATTTGGCAAAAACAGGGGATATTTCTTTTGAAAATATGAAAAATGCCGTGATTTATGGCTCGGCAATGGCATCGCTTTGCGTAGAAAAATTTGGCACCGAACGCCTGCAAAATCTGCAAATCAATGAAATTGAAAGCCGCATTCGCGAGTTTATTGATTTGGTGCAATTTGAAATTGCTTTGGCGTAAATTATCGCTGTAACAATACGGTTCCTGATTGTTGTATTTTTTTTCCAATAAAATCTTCTATCACACATTGGTAGATATATGCCCCTTGTGGCATAGGTTTACCCTGAAATGTGCCGTCCCAGCCTTCACCTAAAACGGCAGATTCAAATATTTTTTGCCCATTAGGTGTAAAAACAGACATTTGAAAATTTTTGATAAAAACACCTTTGGGGAAAAATATATCGTTCAAACCATCGCCATTGGGTGTAAAAGCATTAGGAAAGAAAATTTGGGCAGGACGCTCAACCCTTACCATATTTGAAAAATACTCACCCGAAGCAGTGATAGCTCTGATACGATACAAAATCACCTGATTTTCCAAGTCCTCTTTACTATCGGTATAAGAAAGATTGCTACCTGCCGAAAAATTATCTATTGCTCCCCCTATTGCATTGTACTTAATAACCTGATAAGCTAAAACAGGCTCATTATCAGAATTTTGATACATATTCCACTGCAAAGTTCTTTCGCTGATGCTACTTGTTGTAACTTGTAAAATCATTGGGCAGGTAGGTTTAGAAAAAAGCGTCTGCACGCCGCAAGGTGTCGTAAAACTTACGCTATAACAACTTTTTTGTTTTTCCTTACCTTTTAGCAAAGTCTGTGTAGCGGCAGTTTGTTCAAGCATTTTTGTACCTTCCAAAACCTGATAAGTTCGCAATTCTTCGGGGGCTTGTCCTGTGGCTTGCCAAGAAATTTGCAAATTGTTTTCTAAATCAAACGAAGCATTTACCTTTTTAACTTCCAAAGGCAATCCACTGATAGCAGGAAGCAAAATTTGCGTAAAATCATACTGATTGCCACACTTATCTTGCAAACGTATAAGCACCTGATGCGTTTGCCCTAATGTATTGAGTTTTTCTTTTGTAAAAACTACATTTTGCTGACTCTGATTTTCAAAAGTTGCCAAGAGTTCAGGATTTTGCCCTTGTTTTGAAAAATACACCTCGTAGCGTATATCGGCAAAAACTTGCGGAATCGTAATTTTTATTTTCCCTTCGCAAGTAGAGGCAAGTCCTTCTTGCATTACACTAAAACTACTTGCAATAGCTGAAAGGTTATCATAAATAATCGTACCTGCAATTGTAGTATCGGCATTTACGCCGCTACAATAATCATTGGCAAGGTTCAAAAGAGCGTGTTCGCCTTCAATTTTTAGGGTGTAAGTGCCTGCGGCAGGGTAATTGTAAGTAAAAGGATTGGTAGAAGGGGTAATGTACTGCGTAGCACTATTCCCCAAATCAACCTTATAGCGGTCGTAGGGGGCAAATTCTAAAACCTCAATTTTTACTTGCCTATTGGCACAACGCGTAAGACGAATTTTGGGCTTGGGTGTAGGTAAAACCACTACATAATCGTTGCGAATAGAATTGATATTCCCTGTACCCGGAGCAGGAACATTGCCGATAAGTTCTACGGTGTAAGTACCAGGCTGGGTATAGGTATGTGTTTTGGAGGGCGTAGCCGTCATTGAGGGGAAAAACTTGTAGAGCCTCGTAGGGTCTGGGGCAAAACTCGTACAAGCGACATCATTCATCGTAATAGGTCTGCCCACACATATACGCACCTGCGAAGCCGAAGGTGAGTAGCCCACTGCATAAAAGCAGTTGGGCTGTGCCCAAGCGACTTGCAAAGTCAGTCCCAAAACCAAGATATACCAAAGAGTTTTAAGCATTGCATTATTTTGGAAAAAATCAAGCAAAATTCTTGCCTAAATTACCTTTTAAGTATTCGGTTTTTCTTCCAATTACTGATTTTTTGCCCATTGCTACTCATTGCACCATTGCTAATGGAATGATTTTGCGAAAGCAAAGAAGCTACAAGCACAGCCCCTAATTTTTCGGCATCATCGTTGGGCGAGGTTTGTAATTTTTCAGGGCTAAAATATTGTTTTACGAAATTGGTATCAAACTTGCCTGATAGAAAAACCTCGTGTTCCAGTACAAACTTACAAAAGCCCAAAGTGGTTTCAATACCTGTAATTTGATACTCATCAATGGCTCTTTTCATACGCTCAATGGCTTCGTTTCGGTCTTTGCCTGTGGCAATGAGTTTAGCTATCATTGGGTCGTAGTAAATGGGTATTTCCATACCTTGCTCAAAGCCATCATCTACGCGTATGCCCAAACCTTGGGGACGCTTATAGGTTTGCAATTTGCCTATATCGGGTAAGAAATTGTTGGTTGGGTCTTCGGCATAGACACGTACTTCAATGGCGTGTCCGAGAATTTTCAAATCGTTTTGAGTAAAACTCAAAGGTTTTCCCTCTGCAATACGAATTTGCTCTTTTACTAAATCTATACCTGTGATTTGCTCGGTTACGGGGTGTTCTACTTGCAGGCGAGTGTTCATTTCCAAAAAATAAAAATTCAGATTGCTATCCATTACAAACTCTACGGTTCCTGCATTGTAATAACCACAGGCTTTTGCCACCTTGATAGCGGCTTCGCCAAGAGCTTTACGAACCTCTGGCGTAACCACAGGCGAAGGAGCTTCCTCAATTACTTTCTGATGACGACGTTGCACAGAACACTCTCTTTCAAAAAGATACACCAAATTTCCGTGTTTATCGCCAAGCACTTGTACTTCAATATGTTTGGGAGCGGTAATGTATTTTTCAATAAATACCGAACCATCACCAAAAGCAGAAATCGCCTCGCTGATAGCTCTTTCCATCTGCTCAGCAAGTTCGGCTTCATTTTCTACAATACGCATACCTTTGCCACCGCCCCCCGCCGAAGCCTTGATGAGAATGGGATAGCCTATTTCAGCGGCTATTTTTTTTGCTTCTGCTACATCGCTGATAGCCCCTTCGGTGCCTGGCACCATTGGCACACCAAAAGCCCGAACAGCCTCTTTGGCGGCAAGTTTGCTACCCATTACTTCTATGGCTTGCACAGGCGGACCGATAAATATAATTCCTGCCTGCTCTACCATTTTGGCAAATTGAGCATTTTCAGATAAAAAACCATAACCGGGGTGAATGGCATCTACGTTCAACTTTTTAGCAACCTCTATAATTTTTTCGCCTCGCAAATAAGACTGACTGCTGGGAGCTTCGCCAATACAAACAGCTTCATCGGCAAATCTGACGTGCATTGCGTTTCTATCTGCTTCGCTGAATACAGCTACCGTCTGCAATCCCATTTCTTTGGCAGAACGCATTACCCTTAAAGCAATTTCACCACGATTGGCAACCAAAATCTTTTGAATTTTTCGCATACTTTTTTGTTTTGGGAAATTAGGCAATATTAGCAAAATTTAATGAAACCCAAATCCGATAGCCTCAAAAAAATAAAGCCCCAAACGCAGTCAAGCATTTGAGGCTCTCTTTTGGGTATGGATTTTCTAAAAGTCTTCGTCAGTAGAAAATACTTGTTTTTCTTTGGAAGCCATTACCCCTGCTTTCTGATAGTCGCCTACACGTTTTTCAAAGAAATTGGTTTTTCCTTGCAAAGAAATCATTTCCATAAAAGGGAACGGATTGCTTACGTTGTAAATTTTCTCATAGCCCAAAGCTACTAATAATCTATCTGCAACAAATTCAATATATTGGTTCATCAAATCGGCATTCATACCTATCAAATTTACAGGCAGGGCATCTGTAACAAACTCTTGCTCAATTTTTACAGCATCAGTAATAATTTCCAAGACTTTTTCTTTGGGCAATTTATTCTGTACGTGCTTGGTATAAAGCAAGCAAGCAAAATCGCAGTGCAAACCTTCATCACGAGAAATAAGCTCGTTGGAAAAAGTAAGTCCGGGCATAAGTCCGCGATTTTTGAGCCAAAAAATAGAGCAAAAACTGCCCGAAAAGAAAATACCTTCTACTGCCGCAAAGGCAACCAAGCGTTCTACAAATGAGCCATTGGTTATCCAACGCAAAGCCCAATCTGCTTTTTTGCCTACACAAGGAATGTTGTGAATAGCATTGAGCAAGAAATCTTTCTGCTTGCTATCCTTGATGTAGGTATCAATCATTAGAGAGTAGGTTTCTGAATGGATATTTTCCATCATTATCTGAAAGCCGTAGAAGCATTTAGCTTCGGGAATTTGCACTTCGTTGATGAAATTGATAGCAAGATTTTCATTCACGATACCATCGCTGGCGGCAAAAAATGCCAAAACGTGAGAAATGAAGTGCCTCTCATTGTCGTTGAGTTTGGTATCCCATTCTTTGACATCTTGGGCGAAATCAATCTCTTCGGCAACCCAAAAATTAGCAACCGATTTTTTGTACATTTCCCAAATATCAAAATATTTGATAGGGAACAACACGAAGCGGTTTTTGTTTTCTTGCAAAAGGGGTTCGTTGAAAGCCATTTCTGCTTGATTCATAAGATATTTTGTTTTGTTTGAGTTATGACTAAAAAATGACAAAGCAGTTACGAATTTAAGGCAATTTTTAGGGAAAATCAAATCTTAATGCTGTTTTTTTGCTGAACATTTGGTAAGTAAAATTGCCCGTTTCATATACCAACAGCGGAAGGAAAATGTTTTGTTTGGGAAGAAGTTTGTACTTAAAATTGTACCATAAAAAAGAAAAAAGCCTCAAAAGCTGAACTTTGAGGCTTTTGGGTAGAGGGAGAGGGATTCGAACCCCCGGACCCCGCAAGAGGTCTGCGGTTTTCAAGACCGCCGCAATCGACCACTCTGCCATCCCTCTGAAAATGCGTTTTTTCTGTATTTGCGAGTGCAAAAGTAGAAACTTTTTCTAAAATATGCAAATTTTAGTCAAAAAAAAATGCAAACCTACTCCGAGTACATTCTCTTGTAGGTTTGCAAATTGGTTTATTTTACTATTTTTTGTAAAGATTATAGACCAAATCATAAATAGAGCCACCCTCAATGAACATTGCCCCAATAAGCCAAATGACAAAGATAGTAGGCACAAGAATTGCATACACAAGCCCTTTTACCTCGTGTTTAAGGTGCATAAACTCGGCTACAATGTAGAAAGCCTTCACGAGAGTCATCAGTACGAAAATAGTAGTACGTAAGCCTCCTGTGGGCATAGTAAAGGCAAGTAAAAACTCTAAAGCCGTGATGAAGAATAAAATCCAAAACGTTTTCCAAATAACTTTGGTCTGTGGTTTAGGGTACTCTCCGGGAGGTACATTTTCATAAGCGTATGCCATATTTCTCAAAACTTTTAATTACACAAATTACACCAAATAAAAGAACGTAAATACAAATACCCAAACTAAATCTACAAAGTGCCAATACAAACCTACTTTTTCAACCATTTCGTAGTTTCTACCAGGTCGGTCGTAGATACCCATTGCCACATTGTAGAACACAATTATATTGATAAGAACACCACTAAATACGTGGAATCCGTGAAAACCTGTAATGGTAAAGAAGCAAAAGGCAAAAGGAGCAGGTCCGTATTCATTGATAAAGAGATTGGCACCGTGAATGGTTTGCTTTACCCACTCGCCATTCATCCATACATCACGTACTGCACCCTTATCTGTACCTGTAATGAAGTGTGTCCATTCCCAAGCCTGACAGCCCAAGAAAGTCAAACCACCTAAAATTGTCCAAAGCATCCATTTTTCTACATCGGCTCTATGGCGGCGATGCCCTGCCTCTACGGCAAGCACCATCGTTACACTACTCATAATCAGAATGAAGGTCATCAGACCTACAAAGACCAGTGGTAAATGCTGACCGTGAAAGAAAGGAAAAGCATCAAAAATTCTTTCAGGGATAGGCCAATAATCAGCAGAAGTTACGAATTTTTCACCTGCCTCTTTTATAGATGCAAATTGCTTGGCGTAGTCAGATTCATAATAACCGGTTTTTGTGAAGCGTAACACCGCATAAGCCACCAGTAGCCCCGAAAAAGTAAAAGCATCAGAGAGTAAGAAATACCACATCATTAGCTTTCCGTAGCTGGCTTTGAATGGCTCTTTACCTCCAAACCAAAGTCCTGTTTTTGAGTTTGTTTCTGTTGCAGTAGCTGAATGTGCCATATTTTTATGAGTTGTTTTTGTCTATTATTTCACCACAAATAAAAACCAAACAAATGAAATTTGCAAGTAAAATTTTGGATTTTATCGGTTCAAGCTCATAAAAAGATACAAATATACCCACAAGCCTCCTAAAAAGTGCCAATAAATATTGCAAAGTTCTATTTTGAGCATTGCCTTTTTATGTACCTTGAAACGAAAAGCACTCCAAGTTACATTCAATAAGAAAATCAATCCCGTAATGAGGTGAAAAGCGTGCAAACCCATTAGCACGTACACAAAAGAACCCGCAGGACTCACGGGGTTTCCCATTCTATCCACACCACCTACAAAAATCCCCATTTGTACCAATTTTACCCAACCTTCCCACTGCATTACTAAGAAAGTTATTCCCAAAATCGCCGTAATAAATAAATTTGCTTTGAGTTTGCCAATTTCATCTTTTTTGGCAAAATGATATGATAGTTGCATAAATATACTGCTTACCACAATTACAATCGTACTATACAGCAATACCTCGGGCAAATCGAAGGTTATCCAAGCGTCTTTATCGGATTGCTTGTAGATATAGGCACTGGTAAGCGAAGCGAAAATCATTGTGATACTCACCACAAAAAGCCAAAGCATAAACTTTTTGGGGTTCATTGAAAAAACCTCTTCGGGTTCTTCATAAAAATTAACGGGCTGGTTTTCAAAGGAAGTTGTTTGCATTGCTATATTTTTTGGCAAAATTACAAAAAATCAAAAAATTTAACTATCTTTGGGCAAAATTGTTTGAAAATGACTTCTCTTTCAGACGCATTAGAGTACGAAAACACCGCCGACCACTCATTATCCCAAAAAATTATCGCTTGGGGACTGACTGCTATTCAACTGCTTGTTTTTTTGCTTATTATTCTTGTCTTTCACCCGCTCCACGTTATTTTTTCGCTTTTTGGTTATAAATCGTATATGCTCATTAGCCACGCAATGATGGGTTTGGTGTGGCGTTCTACGCTTCTAATTGGCACGAAAACCCGCCTTGAAGGCTTAGAAGTTTTACAGAATCTCCCTGAAAATACTCCTATCATTGTAGTTAGCAATCATCAGAGCGAATACGAGATTGCGTGTTTGGGCTATCTTTTCAGCAAAACCTCTCATCATCTTAAATATATTGCCAAAAAAGAGCTTGCCTATTGGATACCAAGCGTTTCGTGGAATATTCGCTATGGCGGACACGGCGTAATTGATAGAAGTCAAAAGGTAAATGCTTTGAAATCTATTGAAGATTTTGCTTGGAAGGTGAAAAAAAACAATTGGGCGGCATATATTTACCCCGAAGGCACTCGCAATCGTTATAGCAACGAGGTACGCCCTTTCAAAACTGCTGGTTTTGCAAAACTCTGCGAAATTTTGCCTGAAGCCCCTATTATCCCCATTGCTCTGGAAAATTTCTGGACAGTGAAACGTATGCCTATTGAACCTTTTGCCACTATGCGAGTAAAAATATTCCCACCTCTTTGGCAAAAAGATTTCCCTAATGCAGAAAGTCTTTTACAGCACTGCGAGAATATGATACGCAAAGAGTTAGCCAACTCCTAATTCTCTTTGCCTGATTGCCTCAAAAACAACTATCGCCGCCGAAACGGATACATTCATTGAGTCAATTTTGCCTCGCATTGGAATAATGATGTTTTGATGAGATTTTTCCAACCAAAAAGGGGTAAGCCCTGTGGCTTCTGTCCCCATTACGATAGCAGTGGGCTGGCGGTAGTCAATACTTGTGTAAGGCACCGAAGCCGTTAGTGCCGTAGCAAGCAACTGAAAATTCCTTTTTGCTAAAAAATCAAAGGCTTCCTGATTGGTGCAAGTGATTACTTTTTGGGTAAAAATACAGCCCAAACTTGCCCTTACTACATTCGGATTGAATAAATCGGTTTGTGGATTGCACAGAAAAATTGCCTCTACTCCTGCCGCATCGGCTGTACGAAGAATAGCCCCCAAATTTCCCGGTTTTTCTACATTTTCCAGCACCAAAACCAAAGCATTTTCAGATAAGGCAAGGTTTTGCAGAGTATTTTCAGGTGTTTGCACCACGCAAACCGCTCCAAAGCTATTTTCACGATAAGCAATTTTGGTGAATACATTTTCCGAAACAGCCCAAAAATGTGTTTGCGTATGTTTGGGTAATTTCCCTGCAAAGAAATTTTTTACTTCACTTTCTTTGCTTTGCAAATAAAAAACGCTTTGAATAGCCACCGAAGCACTAATAGCTATTCCAATTTCTATTTTCCCTTCAACAAGCGTTAGCTTTTGCTTTTTGCGTTCAGCGGCTTTTTCTTGCAAACGCAAAATTTGCTTAATCTTCGGATTTTGTAAAGAAGTGATGATTTCGGTCAAAACTATTTTTTTCTTGCAAAGATAAAAAAAGCGACATTATCATCAAAAACGATAATGTCGTCTTTCTCATTCAGTTTTGAAATATTTGAGTGCCTATTTCCCTTCGGTAGGTTGATTTTCTTGTTCCTGTGCGGCTTTTTCAAATACTACTCCCAGAATATCCATACCCAATTTTAATTCTACGGCACAATTTTCCGCAATAGATTTTATTTTTCCCATAGAAGCATTTGAAACAGTGTTGCTCATTACATCAGCTATTTCAAACTCTTTTTCAACTTTTTCCAACATGCATTGCCCGAGTGTTTGCAAAATGGCTTTTTCTTCGTCAGAGTGGGCTTTCTTTACGGTCATTTCTTCCATTTGCTTGCTTACAATTTCTTTGAATTTGGGTTTCCAAGCACCTTTTTCACCAACAAAGTTTTCAACAAAGCATTTATCCATTAGCTTTTGAGCATCATCAGAAAGTTTATCGCCTTTGATGATGTCTTGTGGGGCATAGGTTGCTTCTAACTTTTGAATACTACAATCGCAAACTTTTACAAAATCGTCTTTTGCAATACCCATAACTTTGAAAAACTCTTCTTTGGCTAATTTTTCATCATAAGCTTGCAAGCAACCTTTCTTGAAGTCGCCTTTATCTTTTTCCGACCAAGCACCTTTTTCGCTTTTTTGTCCGCAAGCAGAAAGAAGCATCGCAACAGAAACAATAGCAAAGATTTGTTTTAGCATAAAATTATTGATTTTTAAGGTTAAGAAATAGGAATTAGTAGGAATTAGCGGCGAAACCACGTTTTTACTCGTGATTTCGCCAAGATTAAGGTAGCAGTTTAGTCAATTCTATCAATGCTATCCACGATATGGAAAGCATCCTCAAGGGCATCATCATCGTCTTCATCAAAAATAACCTCTGCAAAGAAATTGGTGCCTCCTCTTTTATCAATAAATCCAAAGAAAATGGTCTTTTTGCCTTTATAGTCGCCGATTACGTAAGCCCCTTCAAAGTCGTCAAGGTCGTGTTCGCCATAATGGCTAATGTTATCAATATAGGTATCGGCTAAAAGCACTAACGCATCTTTCATATTATTGGCTGTAACCTTATGGTCTTGCCAAACAAAAATATCAAACTCAACACCTACGCCTTTGGCTTGGAACTGGTTGGCTGTGTTTGATTTTACCTTGAAGCCCGAAGGTAAAGAAAATTTGAGGTTGTGCTGTTTCCACTGCCAGGTAGTTTGGGCAAAAGCAAAATTTACCCCCAAAAAGAAAACAAGAATGAAAGCTGTTTTTTTCATATTTTTAACGTGAATTATAAGTCTAACTTATTGTTTTCAAGGGATTTAAATAAAAAAACTTAGGGTAATTGAAAAAATGATTAACTTTGAGTTGTACTTTTTAAAT